>JAPLOK010000250.1 GCA_026400775.1 Alphaproteobacteria bacterium
AAGAACACGGCGATGTTCGCCGACGCGCCCGAATGCGGCTGCACATTGGCGAAGAAGCAGCCGAACAATTCCTTGGCGCGCTCGATCGCCAGCGTCTCCGCCACATCGACGAATTCGCAACCGCCGTAATAGCGGCGCCCGGCATAACCCTCGGCGTATTTGTTGGTCAGCACCGAGCCCTGGGCTTCCAGCACCGCGCGGCTGACGATGTTCTCGCTGGCGATCAGCTCGATGCCGTCCTGCTGGCGCACGAGTTCATCGCCGATGGCGGCCGCGAGTTCCGGGTCGGTCTCGGCCACGCCGGCCTGGAAGAATCGCTGCGGAACAAAACGGGCGGAGGTCTCGTTCATGGGTTTGCCTTCAAGCTTTGCGTGGGGTTTACCACGGATGCGCGGGCCTGGGATATGCGGGCGGGTTACGGCGTGTCCAGCTTGGCGATGCGGCGTTCGTGGCGGCCGCCCTCGAAGGGTGTGGCCAGGAAGGCGGCCAGCGCGTCCAGCGCCACTTCCACACCGGTGGTGCGACCGCCGAAGCAGGCGATGTTGGCGTTGTTGTGGGCGCGCGTCAGCCGCGCCTCGGTGGCATTGTGCAGCACGGCGGCGCGAATGCCGGGCACGCGGTTCGCTGCCATGCACATGCCGATGCCGCTGCCACAGACCAGCACGCCGAAATCGGCGCCGGCCTGCACCGCAGCCGTCACGGGGGCTGCGAAATCGGGGTAGTCCACGCTGGCGGTGCCGTCGGTGCCGTGGTCGGTCACGTCATGGCCCTGGGCACGCATGGCGGCCACCAGCGCACGCTTGAGTTCCACACCGCCATGATCGGCGCCGATTGCGATCTTCATGCGCAGCTTCTAACCCGCGCGCGCATCCTTCACCACCCGCCCGGCCTGCATCACGAAGCCGATCTCGCGCGCCAGCGTGCCCATGTCGCGCAGCGGGTCCGCATCCGGGATGATCAGGTCGGCATAGGCGCCGGGCGCGATGGCGCCGATGCGCCCTTCCATGCGCAGCAGCCTCGCCGCGTGGCAGGTGGTGGAACGGATGACCTCCATCGCGTCCAGCACTTCGGCGCGGATCACGAATTCCTCCGACTGGCGGCGATGCATCTCGCCCAGCAGGTCGGTGCCGAAGGCCATGGTCAGGCCGGCATCGCGCATCACTTCCAGGCTACGCAGCCCGGCCAGCCGCACATCATCAATCTTGGCCACCGATTCCGGCGGCAGGCCAAGGGCCGCGCCCTCCTGCTTCAGCGCCTGGTAGGTGACCAGCGTGGGGCAGGCGATGGCGCCGCGCGCGGCGGCCAGCGCCGCGGTTTCCGGCGTGATCAGGTTGCAATGCTCCAGGCTGCGCACGCCGCATTCCACCGCGCGGCGGATCGCCGCATCGGTGTAGAGATGCGCCGCCACATAGGTCTGCGCGCTTTCCGCTTCTTCCACCGCGGCCAGCAATTCCTCGCGCGAGAAACCCAGGAAGGCGATGGGGTCGGTGGGGGATGCCACGCCGCCATTGGCCATGAGCTTGATATAGTCGGCGCCCGCCTTGATCTCCTCGCGGCAGGCGCGGCGCACGGCGTCCACGCCATCCACCACGCGGCCCAGCGCGCCCAGGCGCGGGGCGAACCATTCGGCATCGCGCGTGTCGTAGCGGCCGCGGATATCGGCATGCCCGCCGGTCTGCGACAGCGCCTTGCCGCACAGCACCAGGCGCGGCCCTTCGAACAGCCCCTCCTCCCAGGCCAGGCGCAGGCCGAGCGTGGCGCCGCCCAGGTCGCGCACGGTGGTGAAGCCGCGCATCAGCATGCCGTGCATGATCCGCGCGGCACGATGCGCCACCAGGCCATCGGGCAGCATCGCGTTCTGCGCGACATTCACAATGGTCGCGATCACATGCACATGCGCGTCGATCAGGCCAGGCATCAACGTGGCCCCGTGCAGGTCGATCACGCGCGCGGCCGCGGCGCGGATCGGCGTGTCGGAGACCTCATGGATCAGGCCGTTCTCGACCAGCACATGGCCGGCGCGCGGGCCGGCGCCGTCGAGGAGGGTGGCATTGGCGAAAAGGGTACTCATGCGGCGCAGCCTAACGCCGGGTGGCGCGCAGGGCTACACGATGCGCCGGCCGCCCTGCCCGCGCCAGGCCGGCCCGCGATCATGAAGGAGGCCGATCGCATCAGGATTGAACTGCTTTGGCAGCAGGCACTGTTTCAGCGCCATCTCGGCGGCGATCAGCCGGTCGTATTCGGCGCCCTTGCGCTGCTTGCCCAGGCGCGCGCGGTCGTCGGCGGTCGCGCCCAACGCCCCGGCGACATGCGCCAATTCATGCACGAGCGTCGCGGCCAGCTTGATGTCGCCGGCCAGGCAATCCTCACCGATGGCGATCTTGGTCCAGTTCTCGCCCCGGTCATTCTGCCCGCTCGCCAGCTGCTCCGCGGAGGCCACATCGCCCGCGGGGTTCGGTGAGCCATCGCTGCTGGCCGGTTTCCAGTAATGGATCCTCACCTGCCAGCCGAGCAGCTCCTTCAGCGACAAGCCTTTCGACAGGCTCGTGAAATAGGTGTTGCAAGGCGCGTATTCCGCGCATTTGCCGACAATGTAGAGCAAGGCCGCCTCGAAGCGCGCAAGCACGTCGATAGAGGCCTTGTCGGTGTATGTCGGAAGCAGCGGCGATGGGGTCAGCACCTTGGGAAACAGCGAGAGGTTGTAGGTCACGCCTGCCACAACGCGGCTCAAGCTCTCGACACTGTCACCCTTGTAAGGGCCCACCAGGCCGCCGATGGTCCAACCCTCCGGTATCGCGCTCTTGCCCATCGCCTGCCTCCGTGATGAGGCAGGTTTTCATGCATGCGAAACGGGCCACAACATCCATCCGTATGACGCCGTGTCACATCAGCGAGAGGTCAGCGCGGCCGCAGCGTTTCCTGGCCCGTGGCCTGCGAACCCAGGATGGTCCAGGTGCCGACCAGCTCACCATTCGGGCGCAGCTCGTACATGCCCATGCCGGTCTGCTCGCCAAGCTGGAACACCACGCCCAGCATCAACCCGCTGACCATGCCCGCACCCTCGATCACGTTGCCGGCGATGGTCCAGCTGATGCGGAAGCTGGACAGTCCGACCTGCTGCAGTTGCAGCATGCCGACATATTCGGAGCCATCCGGATTGCGGCCGGACACGTCGTACATGCCGCTGCGCTGCGCCATCGCGGGCGAGGCAACCAGCAGGAGCAGGGTCAGGATTCGAAGCAGGCGCATGGCCGCCTTGTAGCGCATCATTTGACCACCGCCACCCTCAATGCGTTGGTGGTGCCCGGCGTGCCGAAGGGCACGCCGGCGGTAACGACGATTTCCTGGCCCGCCCGCGCGAAGCCCTCGGCGATAGCGGCCCGGCTGGCTCTGCGCACCATCTCGGTCATGGAGTGAATCTCCTCGACGACCAGCGGGTGCACGCCCCAGACGCAGGCCAGGCGGCGCGCGGTTTGCATCGACATGGACAGGCCCAGGATCGGGCAGTCCGGCCGCTCGCGCGCGACACGCAAGGTGGTGCTGCCGGTGCTGGTGAAGGTAGCGATGGCCTCCGCGCCGATGGTGTGCGCGACCTGCCGGGCGGCTGCGGAAATGGCGTCCGCGCTGTTCTTTTCGGGCGCGGGGCGCTGCGCGTCGGTGCTGCTGCGCCAATGCGGATCATCCTCCACGCGGGCGATGATGCGCGACATGATGTCCACCGATTCGATGGGGTATTGGCCATCCGCCGTTTCGGCCGACAGCATCACGCAATCGGCGCCATCGAACACCGCCGTCGCGACGTCCGAGGCTTCCGCGCGCGTCGGGCTCGGTGCGGTGATCATGCTCTCCAGCATCTGCGTCGCCACCACCACGGGCTTGCCGAGCGCGCGCGCGGCGCGCACCAGGCGCTTCTGCACCAGCGGCACTTCCTCGGTCGGCAATTCCACGCCCAGGTCGCCGCGCGCCACCATGACGCAATCGGCCAGCGCCAGGATCGCGTCGAGGTTTTCCACCGCCTGCGGCTTTTCCATCTTCACCATGATCAGCGCGCGGCCGGCGGCGATCGCGCGGGCTTCCTCCACATCCTCCGCGCGCTGCACGAAGGACAGTCCGACATACTCGATGCCCAGCGGCAGGATGAAATCGAGATCCGCGCGGTCCTTCTCGGTCAGTGCGGGAATGGGCAGTGCTACATCGGGCACGTTCACGCCCTTGCGGTCCGACAGCGCGCCGCCATGCACCACCTCAGTCTCCAGATGGTCGCCAGGGCGGGCATGCACCACGCGCAGGCGCAGCTTGCCGTCATCCAGAAGCAGGGTGGTGCCGATGCGCGCGGCCTCGATGATCTCGGGGTGCGGCAGTTGCACGCGGCTTGCATCGCCAGGCGTGGGCGACAGGTCCAGCCGGAAGCGCTGCCCCGCGGCCAGCGTGACGCGCCCGCTGGAGAACTTGCCCACGCGCAGCTTCGGCCCCTGCACATCGGCCAGCACGCCGATCGGGCGGCCGAGTTTTCCCTCCACGGCGCGGATCGTGGCCAGGCGCGCGGCATGGTCCTCGTGGCTGCCATGGCTGAAATTCAGCCGGAACACATCGGCGCCGGCGCGATACAGGCGCTCGATCATCTCCGGCGCGGAACTCGCCGGGCCGAGGGTCGCGATGATCTTGGTGCGCCTATACCGACGCACTGGAATGCGGGCCATGGTCTCTACTCCCTCGCCACGATCACGGCGCGCAAATCATTCACATTGGTCAATGTAGGGCCGGTGCGCATCAGCGTGCCGGCGGCCTCGAACACATCATGGCTACGATGCGCGAGCAGCGCGTCGTGCGCATCGATCCCAGCGCGCGCGAGCGTGTCGGGGAATAGCATCGCGCCCGCGGATGGGCTGCGGCCATCGATCCCGTCGCTGTCGGCGCACATCGCCCAGATGCCGGGTGCTGCGTTCAATTCCAGCGCCATGCCGAGCAGGCATTCGGTGTTGCGCCCGCCGCTGCCCACGGTGCCTTTCTGCATGGTCACCGTGGTCTCGCCGCCCGAAAGCAGCACGCGCGGCGCGCCCTTCGAGGCCAGCGCGCGCCGCGCATGATCCGCGCCCAATTCGCGCGCCTCGCCCTCCAGCGCATCACCCAGCATGAAGGGCGTCAGGCCTTGCGCGCGCGCGGCTTCGGCCATCGCATCCAGCGCCATGCGGGGTGTTGCGATCATGCGGAATTCGGCGCGCTCCAGGCGCGGGTCGCCGGGCTTCACGCTCTCCTCCGCGCCGCGGTCGAGATGGGCGCGCGCGGCGGGCGGAAGGTCCATGCCGAAGCTCGCCACATGGCCGCGCGCCTGTTCGAAGGTGGTGGCGTCCGGCACTGTGGGGCCGGACGCGATCACCGCCGGGTCATCGCCCGGCACATCGGAAATCGCGAGCGTCACCACGCGCGCGGGATGCGCCGCCGCCGCCAAACGCCCTCCGGAAAACGCCGAGAGATGCTTGCGGATGCAGTTCATCACGCCGATCGGCGCGCCGCTGCGCAGCAGCTCGCGATTCACCGCGATCATGTCATCCAGCGTCAGCCCCGGCGCGGGCAGCGTGGACAAGGATGAGCCGCCGCCCGAAATCAGCGCCAGCACCAGATCGTCGGCGGTCAGCCCCTGCACCAGCGCCAGCATCTCGGCCGCGGCGGCCGCACCCGGCGCGTCGGGCGTGGGGTGGTTGGCCTGGCGCATGGCGATGCGCCGCGCCGGGGGGTCGGGCAGGTCGGCGCCGTGGGTGGTGACGACCACGCCGGTCAGCGCGCGATCCGCCCAGGCGCGCTCCACCGCCAATGCCATTTTCGCGGCCGCCTTACCGGCGCCGACCACGATGATGCGGCCGCGCGGCGGTTCGGGCAGATGCGGCGCCAGGCAGGCCAGCGGGTCCGCCGCCGCCAGGGCCGCCTGCCACATGGCGAGCAGCGCGGCCTGCGCGCGCGCGTCATTCCAGTCCGACAACGGTGCCTCCTCTACCGCGCACAGTGTAGCGAGGCACGACGCGCGGCACAGCCCCGCTTGATGCGGGCCGCGAAGGCACACTTGATGCGCTCCGCGCGGGGCCGCACATACCGCACAAAGGAGACACGCCATGCCCGCAGCACAACCCGAAGCCGACATGACCGCCGGCGCCGCCGCCGCGCTCGACACCGCCACCCGCGACCGGATCGAGGCCGCGGCCTTCCGCAAGCTGGTGCAGCATCTGCGCGACAAGCCGGAGGTGCAGAATATCGACCTGATGAACCTGGCGGATTTCTGCCGCAACTGCCTGTCGCGCTGGTACCAGGAAGCAGCGGCGGATGCGGGTGTGTCTCTGGAAACGCCGGCGGCGCGGGAGGTGCTCTACGGCATGCCCTACAAGGAGTGGCAGGCGCTGCACCAGAAGGAAGCGAGTGCTGAGCAGAAGGCGGCGTTCGCGGCGAAGAATCCGGGGCATTGAAGCCCGCTGACATCACGCGCGCCATCGACGCCCAGACCAAGCCCCCCGGCAGCCTGGGCGCGCTGGAGCCGCTGATGGCCCAGCTCGCCGCCACGCAGCGCACGCTGCGCCCCGCGCTGGGCCAGCCGCATATGCTGCTGTTCGGCGCCGATCATGGCGGCGGCGTCTCGGCCTATCCGCGCGCGGTGACAGCCGCGATGATGGCCAATATCGCCGGCGGCGGCGCTGCCATTTCCGTGCTGTGCCGCGCGCAGGGCATCGCGCTGCATGTGGTCGATGCGGGCGTGGATTGGGATGCGCCGCCGCCTGGCATTATCGCGCGCAGCATCGCGCGCGGCACGCGCGACATGCTGGCAGGCCCGGCGATGACCGCTGTTCAATGCCGCGCCGCGAAGCAGGCCGGTGCCGCGCTGGTGGCCGCCTTGCCCGTTACTGATCGCGTGGTGGGTTTCGGCGAAATGGGCATCGGCAACACGACGGCCGCGGCGTGCATCACCCAGGCCATCACCGGCATTGATGCGGTGGGGCGCGGCACGGGTGTGGCCGGCGCGGCGCTGGCGCGCAAGCGGCGCCTGGTGCGCGACGCATTGGTCCGCCATGCCGGCGCCGAGCCGCTGGCCGCGATGGGCGGCTTCGAGATCGCGATGACGGCAGGCGCGATGGAGCAGGCCGCGCGCGATGGCCGCATCATCGTGGTCGATGGCTTCGTCGCCACCGCCGCCTGGCTGGCGGCCCGGCCGCGCGCGCGGCTGCTGGCGCATTCGGTCTTCGCGCATGTCTCGGCGGAGCGCGGGCATCGCGCGGTGCTGCGCAGCCTGGGCGTGCGCGCCTTGCTGGATCTGGAGATGCGCCTGGGCGAAGGCTCCGGCGCGGCGCTGGCGATTCCGCTGGTGCTCTCGGCGGCCGCGCTGCTGTGCGAGATGGCCACCTTCGACAGCGCCGGCATCCCCGATGCGTGAAGCCCGCGCGGCGTTGATGGCGGTGATGTTCCTCACCCGCATCCCGGTCCCGTCCCTGCCCGATTTCCGCGACGAAGACCTCCAGGCCGCCGCGCGCTGGTTTCCTGCCGTGGGCGCTCTGGTGGGCGCTGCGCAGGCCATGGTGCTGCTGGGCGCGGCGCTGATCCTGCCGCCGATGGTCGCGGCACTTCTGGCGCTCGGGGCCGCACTGATGATCACAGGCGCCTTCCACGAGGACGGCCTGGCCGATGCGGTGGACGGCCTGGGCGGCGGCTACACGCGCGAACGCGTGCTGACGATCATGAAGGACAGCCGCATCGGCAGCTTCGGTGCCGCCGCGCTGGTCATCGCGCTGGCGCTGCAGGCGGTGGTGCTGGCGGAGCTGTTGGCGCTGCCCGCGGCCATCATCGCCGCCCACGCGGCCAGCCGTTTCGTGGCACTCTCCATCATGGCAACGCAGGATTACGTGCGCGACGATGACAGCGCGCGCGCCAAGCCGCTGGCCACGCGCATCGGTGCCGGCGGCCTGGCATTCGGCGCCGTCACGGCCTTGCTGCCCGCGCTGTTCCTGCCCTGGCAGGCGGCCTGCGCGGGGGCGGGCGCGATGCTCGCCGCGCGCATCTATTGGGGCTGGGTCTGCCGCCGGCGTCTGGGCGGCTACACCGGTGACATGCTGGGCGCCGCACAACAGATCAGCTTCACCGCCGGGCTGCTGGGCGTGGTGGCGGCGTCGTGACGCGGCTAGGCGCGGCGCGCCACAGGCTGGCATGATCTGGCTGTTGCGGCACCACGCGGTGCAGGTCGCGCCAGGCACCTGTTATGGCCGGCTGGATGTGCCGCTGTCGGAACCCGCGCGCGCCGTGCGGCTGCCGGAAGCTGTGCCGGTCATCTCCTCGCCCGCGCGGCGCTGCGCGAAACTGGCCGCAGCCAGCGCCCCCGCCTTCACCACCGATGCGCGCCTGCTGGAACTGGATTTCGGCGAATGGGAGGGCCGCGCCTGGGACGATATCCCGCGGCCCGCGCTGGACGAATGGGCCGCCGACCCTTGGGGCTTCGCACCACCTGGCGGCGAGAACGGGCACGCGCTTCTGGCCCGCGTGCGAGCCTTCTGGGATACGGCGCCAAGGCCCCTGGTCATCATCTCCCATGGCGGGCCGCTGCGCCTGCTGCGCGCCCTGGCCGAGGACCGCACGCCCGACATCCTGGAACCACCCCCGCCCCTGGGCGCGGTGCTGCACATCCGCTAAACCGCCCCACCCTGAAAGGAACCACCATGGCCAAGCCGGCAACCGAGGTGGGCGGCATCGCCGCTGACCGCCTGCGCAGCATCATCGAGCGCATCGAACGCCTGGAGGAGGAGCGCAAGGCGCTCGCTTCCGACATCAAGGACATCTACGCCGAAGCCAAATCAGCCGGTTTCGACACCAAGGTGGTGCGGCAGATCATCTCCATCCGCAAGAAGGAACCGGCGGAAGTGGAGGAGCAGGAGACCCTGCTGGATCTCTACAAGCGCGCGCTGGGGATGTAGCGCCGGCCGCATGGCCAAGGCGCCGAACGGCGCCCGCCGCAACTGCGGCGAGCCAAGCTATGGAACGTCGCGCCCGGCGATTGAGGGCGCATGCTGTGGAGTTGACCGCGCCGCCGCGCGGGTGGACGCTGCCCGCATGGACGGCATGCTGACCGGAGCTGACCATGCGCGGCTTCTGGCCGCGCCGCTTCACCGGCTACGAGCTGGAACTGCTGGACCAGGCACTCACGGATTGCGACCGCGACCCGCCCGCGCTGCGCCGCCAGCATTTTCACATCCCCATTCTGGAACCTCTCTGGACCACGCTGGGCCGCGAATTGGAAAATGGCGCGGGGGTGGTGCGGCTGTCGGGCATTCCGGTGGAGCAGTATTCGCCCGCGCAGTTGAAGCGGCTGTTCTGGGGCATCTGCGTCAATCTCGGCACGCCCTTGCCGCAGAACACCACCGGCGAAATCCTGGCCGAGGTGAAGGACGAACAGGGTGCCGCCATGGCCGCCGAGGGCGGCGTGCTGACGGCGCGCGCGCGCAGCCGCTCCACCGGCCCGCTGCGCTTCCACACCGACAAATGTGACCTGCTGGCGTTGATGTGTGCGTCGAACGGGATCGCGGGCGGGGTGTCGCGCGTTGTCTCCACCATCGCCATCCATGATGAAATCGCGCGCCTGCGCCCCGATCTGCTGGAGGTGCTGTACCGCGACTTCTGGCGCCGCCGCCCGGCCGATGAGGAAGGCCCGCGCTCCCGCCCGGAGGATGCGCTGTACCGCATGGCGGTCTTCGCGCGCGGCCCGGATGGCGCCTTCACCAGTCAGTATTCGCGCACCTATGTCGAAATGGCACATGGCAGTGAGGGCATTCCCGCGCTGACCACGGAACAGACCGCGGCGCTGGATCTGCTGGCGGAGGTGGCGGATGCGTTGTGCGTCGAAGCGCCCTTCACGCCGGGCGATATCCAGGTACTGAACCAGCACGTCACCTATCATGGCCGCACGGCCTATGCGGATGATGCCGCGGCCGGGGCGCAGCGCGTGCTGCTGCGCGTGTGGCTCGCGCATGCGCAATCGCGCGCGCTGCCGGCGGGGCACGCGGCGCAATGGGGCAGCACGGCGGCGGGCGCGCTGCGGGGTGGGGCCATTCCCGGAACCAGTGCCTTTGAAGGAAGCTCGTAATGGCCGCCTATTTGATCGCGAATCTAAACGTGCATGATCCCGCGCGCTTCGCCGAATACCGCGACAAGGTGGCGCCGATAATCGCCGCTTTCGGCGGCAAATACTGTGTGCGCGGCGGCGCGGTGAGCGAGGTGGAGGGCAGCCTCGGCCTCTCGCGCCTGGTCATCCTGGAATTCCCGGATATGGCCAAGCTGCGCGCTTTCTACGACAGTGCCGAATACGCGCCGCTGATCGCGCTGCGGCAATCCGCAGCCAGCGGGGATGTGGCGCTTGTCGAAGGCTATGCAGGGTAGGAACGCCAAAGAATGTCAATGCTGGAAATGCTGAAGGGGCGGCTGCGGCTGCCCGTGATCGGCTCACCCTTGTTCATCATCTCGGTGCCGGATCTGGTGGTGGCGCAATGCACCAACGGGGTGATCGGCTCGATGCCGTCGTTGAATGCGCGGCCGCTGGAGCAGCTGGATGAATGGCTCGCCGAGATCAATGAACGCCTCGCCGCGCATGACGCGGCGCATCCGGAGCGGCCCAGCGCGCCCTACGCCATCAACCTGATCGTCCATAAATCCAATGACCGGTTGGAGGAGGACATCAAGCTCGTCGTCAAGCATAAGGTGCCGATGATCATCTGCTCGCTGGGCGCGCGGACAGACGTGTATGACGCCGTCCATTCCTATGGCGGCTATGGTATCCATGACGTGATCAACCAGACCTTCGCGCACAAGGCGATCGAGAAGGGCGCGGATGGCTTGGTGCTGGTGGCCTCGGGCGCGGGCGGGCATGCCGGCGCGCTCTCGCCCTTCGGCTTCCTGCAGGAAACGCGCGAATGGTTCGATGGCCCGATCGCACTGTCGGGCGCCATCGCGCATGGCCGCAGCATTCTGGCGGCCGAGGCGATGGGCGCTGATTTCGCCTATATCGGCAGCGCCTTCATCGCAACCGAGGAGGCGCGCGCGGTGGATGACTACAAGCGCATGATCACGCAGTACGGGGCGGAGGACATCCTCTACACCAACCTGATCACCGGTGTGCATGGCAACTACCTGCGGCCGTCGCTGGAAGCCGCCGGGATGGATGTGAACAACCTCGGCCAATACAACGCCAATGCGATGGATTTCAGCTCCGACCGCAAGCGGCGCTGGAAGGATATCTGGGGAAGCGGCCAGGGCATCGGCGCGGTGAAGGAAGTGGTGCCGACGGCTGCGCTGGTGGACAGGCTGGCGGCGGAATATGCGGCCGCGCGGGTGCGGTTGGGGTCGCATTCGCCGCTGGTGAATCCGGGGTGGGGGATGCCGCGGGCGGCGTGACCTATTTGGTCACGAACGCCTTCTCCAGCGCATAGCTGCCCGGGTTGTTGTTCGTCCCCTCCACAAACCCCCGCCCTTCCAGCAGCGCCTTCATATCGGCGTTGAAATCCTCGGACCCGCAGAGCATCACGCGGTCCTTCGCCGGGTCCAGCGCATCCAGCCCGGTATCGGTGAACAGCCGCCCGGTCTCGATGCGCTCCGTGATCCGCCCAAACGTCGGAAACGCCTCGCGCGTCACCGCCGGCGCATAGACCAGCTTCTCGCTCGCCAATTCGCCCAGCAGTTCATGGCCGGGCAGTTCGGTCGAGATGTAGTCCCGATAGGCCAGCTCCCCCACCTGGCGCACGGTATGCGCCACGATGATGCGGTCGAACTTGTCGTAGGTGTCCGGGTCGCGCATCAGCGACATGAAGGGCGCCAGCCCCGTGCCGGTGCACATCATCCACAGGTTTCGGCCCGGCAGCAGGTTCTCGGCCACCAGCGTGCCCACCGGCTTGCGGCCGATCAGCACCGTATCGCCCACCCGGATATGCTGCAGCCGCGAGGTCAGCGGGCCGTCCTGCACCTTGATCGACAGGAATTCCAGCGCCTCATCCCAAGGCGGCGAGACCATGGAATAGGCGCGCACCAGCGCCTTGCCCTCAACCATCAGCCCGATCATGGCGAATTGTCCGGCCACAAAGCGCATCGCCGGGTCGCGCGTGCAGCGGAAGCTGAACAGGCGGTCGGTCCAATGATGCACCCAGGTCACGGTCTCGCCGAAATAGGCGGCGGGGATGGTCTGCACGGCGGTCTGGCTCATGCGCGCCGATATGCGGCCCCCGCGCGGAGCGCGCAAGTTCCGCGGTGGCGCAAGTTGCCATGGCGCCGTGAAGGCCACAGCATGGACGGCATGAAGATCCTGCACCCGCCGCCCAGCGACCCCGCCACCAACCCGCCCGTTGGACCGCTGGTGGACACCACCCCCCGCCCGCTGCCCGCGCGCATCCCGCATAAGGGTCGCAGCGTGGACCTCGAACCGCTGCATGTGCGCCATGCCGATGAACTCTTCGCCGCCGCGCAATCCGACACCTCCGCCGCCGGCTGGGCCTATCTCGGCTATGGCCCCTTCGCCGATGCCGCCGCCATGCGCAGCTTCGTGGGCGGCTTCGCCACCACCCACGACCCCATGGCATGGGCGATCCGCCCGCACCGCACCGGCACCGCCGATGGCTGGCTGACGCTGATGGAAATCCACGCCGCCCACGCGCATATCGAGATCGGCAATATCTGGTTCAGCCCGCGCATGCAGCGCACCCGCGCGGCCACGGAAGCCATGTTCCTGCTGATGCGCCACGCCATGGAGGACCTCGGCTATCGGCGCCTGACGTGGAAATGCAACGCGCTGAACGCGCCCTCCATCCGCGCCGCCCACCGCCTGGGCTTCACCTATGAAGGCACCTTGCGCGACCTGCTGGTGGTCAAGGGCCGCGCGCGTTCCACCGCCTGGTTCAGCATCCTGGCTGAAGAATGGCCGGCCGTGGCCGCACGGATCCATGCCTGGCTCGATGACAACAACTTCGCGCCGGACGGTACCGCCAAGCGCAGCCTGGGATCGTGACGCCGCCTTCCCAGGCGCTGGGAATCGGGCTGGTGCTGCTCTCGGCTGCGGTGATGGCCACGGCACCCACCCTGGCGCGCCTGGCCTTCGAGGCCGGTTCCAACACGCTCACCGTCGTCACGCTGCGCACGTTGATCGGTGCTGTGCTGATGGCCGGCATGCTGGCCGCCTTCGCGCGCCCGGTGCTGCCGCCGCGCGCCGCCTGGCCAGTGGCGCTGCTGGGCAGCCTCTACTACGCGGCCATGTCGGTCAGCTTCATCGGCGCAGCGGCGCTGATCCCGGCGGGGCTGACGCTGCTGATCTTCTTCATCCACCCCATCATGCTGGCCCTGCGCGCGCATTGGCGCGGCACCGACCGGCTGACCCCGCGCCGCGCCGCGCTGGCCTGCTTGGCGCTGGCCGGCCTCGGGCTGGTGGTGGGCGATGTGGCGGGCAGCATCTCGGCCGCCGGCGTGGCGATGGCGCTGTTCTCGGCATTGATGGTCTGCGGCGTGATCCTGGTGGGCGCACGGCTGCGCCAGCACACCGGCAGCGTGCAAACCAGCCTGGCCTTCATGCTGTTCGCCGGGCCGGGCTTCGCGCTGGCCACCATGCTGGGCGGCGGCTGGGCCTTGCCGTCAGGCGCGCTGGGCTGGACGGCGGTGGTGGCCGCGGGCTTCTGTATCGCGATCGGGCTGGCGGCCTTCTTCGCGGCGTATCGGCATATCGGCGTGCTGCGCGCGACCATGGTCTCCAACATCGAACCGCTGCTGGGCGTGTTCTTCGCCATGGCGGTGCTGGGCGAGACGCTGGATGCGTTGCAATGGCTGGGGGCGGCGATGGTGATCGGCGCGCTGGTGCTGCTGGAGTGGCGCGAGTAGCGCGGCTGCGATTGCCCGCCGGCCCGGGCCATGCAAAGCGCCCGAAGGATACCAGCAAGGACCGCCCGTGCACCGCCCCCTGACCGCCGCCTCTCCAGTGCCTGTCATCTGGGCCTGTCTGCTGGTCTGCGCGCTGGCGCTGGTCCCGCTGGCCACGGTGCCGGTGCCGCCGCTGCTGGATTATCCCAACCACCTGGCGCGGCTGCATGTGATCGCGACGATCGGCAGCGACCCCCTGCTGGCGGCCTTCTACCGCATCGACTGGCAGTTGATCCCGAACCTGGCGCTGGACCTGCTGCTGCCACCGGTCGCGGCGCTGATCGGCGTCGATGCCGCGGGCCGCATCTTCCTGGCCGCCAAGACCATCCTGATGATCACCGGGCCCGTGGCGGTGCACCGCGCCCTTTTCGGCCATTGGTCCATCGCGCCGCTGATCGGCGCGGTCATCGCCTATAATGGCGTGACGAAATTCGGCTTCCTGAACTACGAACTGGGCATTGGGCTGGCGGTCTGGAGCACCGCGGCGGTGATCGCCCTGCGCCGGCGCGGTCCGATGCTGCGCCTGGGCGTGACAGCAGCGCTCGCGCTGCTGCTGTTCACCTGTCACCTGCTGGTGCTGGGCCTGTTCGGCCTGGCCTGTCTGGTGCTGACGGCCGTCACTCTGCTGCGCGACCGCCCAGCGCCGCGCATCTGGCTGCGCGAGGCCGTGGTGCTCGGCCTACCCTTCCTGCCACCATTGCTGCTGCTGCTGGCCAGCCCCACCGCCGGGCTGTCGGGCAACATCCTTTGGTCGGCCGCGGGCAAGCTCCAAGGGCTGCTGAACGTGTTCTCGGTCGGCGCGGACATCACGGACCTGGTGATCGTGAACATCGCGCTCGCGGCCATCGTGCTCGCCGCGCAGCATGGCGTGCTGCGCGTGCATCCGGCCGGGGTCTGGCTCTTCCTGGCCGGACAGCTGATCTATTTCGCCATGCCGCGCGCGCTGTTCGGCTCCTGGGAGGCCAATCAGCGCTTCCCGCTGGCGCTGGCCTTCCTGCTGATCGGCTTCATCGCCCTGGACCTTGCGCGGCGGCCCGTGCGCGCGGCGTTCATCGGCGTGCTCGCGGTGCTCCTATCGCTGCGCGTGGCGCAGGTGCACGCCACATAGAATGCAACCGCCGCCGTGATCGTGCCGATCCGCGCGGCCTTGGCCGAGTTGCCGCGCGGCACACGGCAGCTGGTCACCGCGGCCGATGACCGCGCCGGCCCCTTCGCCATCGCCTACCTCATCGACCATGTGCCGAGCTATGCCACCATCGACCGCTCGGCCCTGGTCACGCGGCTGTTCACTGTGCCGGGCAAGCAGGTGCTGACCGTCAGGCCGCCCTATGCCGCGATCGTGGACAGCGGGGATTGGAGCACCCCGCAAGTCGGCACGGCGGTCAACGGCACGACCACCTGGACGGAGGCCTATTGGCTCGACTGGCGCAACAGCTACGACCACATCATCGTGCTGGACACGCGGCCCAATGCGCCGAATCCGGCGCCTGAGGCGCTCTCGCTGCTGCGCTCCGGCCGGATGTTCCAGCTCTACCGGATCATGCACTGAACAAGCACGCCGCGCGGCCGGGCGGGCAGAGAAGGGCCTATTCCTCCTCGTCCTCTTCCTCGACCACGGGCTTGGCGCCGCCCTTTTCCGCGCTGCGCATATGCGTGATCAGGCGCTCGATCGCGGTGGGCTTGTCAGTCTTCTCGATCGCGGCGAATTCCGAAGCGAGCCGGTCCAGCGCCTGCTCATAGATCTGCCGTTCGGAGAATGACTGGTCCGGCTGGCCCGCATTGCGGAACAGGTCGCGCACCACTTCGGAAATCGCGATCGGATCACCGGAATTGATCTTCGCCTCGTATTCCTGGGCGCGGCGGGACCACATGGTGCGCTTGATGCGCGCGCGGCCGCGCAGTGTATCGAGCGCCTGCTTCACCACAGCGGGGCTGGCCAGCTTGCGCAGGCCCGCGCTGGTGGCCTTGTTCACCGGCACGCGCAGCGTCATGCGGTTTTCCTCGAAGGTGACGGTGATCACCTGCAGGGAGAGCCCCGCCACATCCATATTGTCGATGCCCTGCACGGTGCCGACACCATGCGTGGGATAGACAACCATATCGCCGGTCTTGAATTCTATTTTCACCTGGGAACCTTTGGCGCCTGGCGCGCCGGACTGGGCCTCCGCCATACCAGAACCGCGGGGGGGCGAAACAGGGAGGCGTGGCGTGATACTGAATGCCGAACGCATGCCAGCCATGCCTGGCCGCTGCATGGCGGGGCGTTGACCTGGCGCCACGGGCTTCATGACGGGGGGCGGCGGGCTGTTGGTCGGGCCGGTCGCGGGCATGGGCGGCGGCGGCGGCGCAGCCGGGCGTGGCGCGGGAGCCGAGGTCGCCATCACCGGCGCGGGTTGTGAGCGCGGGGCGGCGGGTGCGGGCTTCGCCGGAGCAGGCGCGGGCTTGCGGCCGGCGGCGGGCTTGGCGGCCGCAGGCTTGGGTTTCGGCGCGGGCTTGGCCTGCACCAGCGGTTCTGACGCAGCCTTGGGCTTGGCGGCCGGCTGCGGCTTGGCCGCAGGCTTCGGCACGGCATTGCTCGTGACGGACGGCTTCGCGGCGGCCTTGGGTTGGTTTTTGGGAACGGGCTTAGCCTTTACAGCGAGCTTGGCCTTGGCAGGGGCCTTGGCAACGGGTTTAGCCTTGGCAACGGGTTTGGCCTTCGCGACCGGCTTGGCCTTGGCGGCCGGCTTCGTCTTCACAACCAGCTTGGCTTTCGCCGCCGGCTTGGCCTTCACAACCGGCTTGGCTTTCGCCGCCGGCTTGGCCTTCACAACCGGCTTGGCCTTCGCCGCCGGCTTGGCCTTCACAACCGGCTTGGCCTTCGTGACCACCTTGGCCTTCACGACCGGCTTGGCCTTCGTGACCACCTTGGCCTTCACGGCCGGCTTGGCTTTCGCCACCGGCTTGGCCTTGGCGGCAGGCTTGGCTGTGGCCGTGGGCGGCCGGGCGGCCACCTTGGCGGCGGGGCTGCGTGGCGCGGATTTGGCGGGCGCGGCCTTCCTGGTCGGCACCGTTGCGGTCTTGGGCTTGGCCTTGGCCGCCGTCTTGGCCTTCGTGGCCGGCTTGGCGGATATGCTCGAACGCGTTGCACCGCGCATGGGCAGACCTTTCATGGGCGACCGCCGCGAGGCGCCGCCAGGATAGCAGACCAGCCATCGGCAAGCCCGCCGCGACCGGGTCCGACGCCAAGCCAACCGCCCCGCCGGGCAGCAACATTGCGTCGTTCACTCAAGACCTTATCACAAGTTTCACGATCCGTCACGCAGCAAGCAACTCGATACGCAAGGCCAATCATCGAGCACAGGCATCGCCACTTGCGACCGGCCCGCCACAAGCCCTAGCCTCATCACAAAGTATGGAGGGTCCGTCATGCCGCTCAACCTGGCACCGCTCACCGCCGACCCGGAATTCGCGGCGCTGGCCACCGGCCTGGATCTGTCGTGCCCAATCTCCGCGTCCGATATCGCCGCCATCGACGCGGCCATGGACTGCCACGCGGTGCTGGTCTTCCGCGGCCAACCGCTGGGCCAGGCCGAACAGGTGGCCTTTGCCGAACAATTCGGCCCGCTCGACCTCGGCCTCAAGCGCCTGAAGAAGCAGCCCGAGCGCCTGGAAAAGGCCGAGCTGATGGATATCTCCAACCTCGATCTCGACGGCCGCCCCGCCGCCCGCGACAGCCGCAAGGTGGTCAGCAACATCGCCAACCAGCTCTGGCATTCCGACAGCAGCTTCCAGGCGACGCCGGTCAAGTATTCGATGCTCTCGGCCGTGCGCCTGACCAGCTGGGGCGGTGCCACCGAATTCGCCGATCTGCGCGCCGCCTATGACGCGCTGGACGCCCGCATGAAGGCCGAGATCGCCGCCCTCCAGGCCGAGCATTTCGCCCTGCATTCGCGCTTCATGCTGGGCGATGACGACTACACGCCCGAACAGCGCGACCAGATCCCACCCGTGCTCTGGCCCCTGGTGCGCGAGCTGCCCTATGGCCGCAGCGCGCTGTTCGTCGGCGTGCATGCGCGCGCGATCCAGGGCCTGACCCTGGCCGAGGGCCGCATGCTGCTGATGGACCTGCTGGAACACGTCACGCAACCGCGCTTCGTCTACGCCCATGAATGGCAGGTGGGCGACCTGGTGATCTGGGACAACCGCGCAACCGTGCATCGCGGCCGCCGCTATGACATGGCGGAGCCGCGCGAATTGCGCCGCACCACCACGGTGGATGTGCAGCTCGCCGCCAGCCGCGCCGCCTGATGCGCCGCCGTATTCTGCTGGGCGCCGCACTGGCCGCGCCCGCCCTGGCGCAATCGCCCCGCCCGGTGCGGCTGATCGTGCCCTTCCCGCCCGGCGGCCCGACCGATGTCTTCGGCCGCATCCTGGCCGAGCGCCTGGCCGCGCGCTGGCCGCAGCCGGTCATCGTGGATAACCGGCCTGGTGCGGGCACCATTGTCGGCACCCAGGCCCTGGTGCAGGCGCCACCCAATGGGCAGACGCTGGCGGTCGCGATCAGCGCGATCACCGTCAACCCGGCGCTGCGCGATGACCTGCCCTATGACACGCTGCGCGACATCGCGCCGGTCAGCCGTGTGGCCAATGCGCATGTGGCGCTGGTGGCGAACCCGGCGCTCGGCGCGCGCGACCTGGCAGCGATGGTGGAGCTGGCGAGGCGCACACCGGGCGGGCTGTCCTATGCCTCGCCGGGCAATGGCACGCTGGTGCATCTGGCGGGCGAATTGCTGGCGCGCAGGTCGGGCGCGGCCCTGGTGCATGTGCCTTATCCGGGCTCGGCGCCGGCGCTGACCGATGTGCTGGCCGGGCGCGTGCCGCTGCTGTTCGATGTGTGGCATTCCGTGCGGCCCCATGTGGAGGCCGGGCGGCTGATGGTGCTGGGCACCGGCAGCGAGGGGCCGATCCCGACGCACCCGAACCTGCCGCGCATCGCCGATACCTATCCGGGTTTCGCCGTGACCTCGGTGTTCGGCGTGATCGCACCGGGTGCGACGCCACCGGCGCTGCGCGAGCGGATCGCCGCCGATATCCGCGCCGTGCTGGCCGAGCCCGAGACCGCGGCACGGCTGGCCGATCTCGGCATGCTGGCGGTGGGTTCGACGCCGGATGAATACGGCGCCTTCATCGCCGCCGACATCGCCCGCTGGCGCGATGTGGTGCGGGCGGCCGGGATCAGGGCTGGCTGAGCAGGTCGGGCGGCGTCGCCTCGCGCAGCAGGGTGGCCAGGGCATCTTCCAGCGGCAGTGTCTGCTGCTCGCGGCCGGGCAGTCGGCGCAGCACCAGACTGCGTTCCTCCGCCTCGCGCCGACCGACCACGGCCAGGATAGGCACATTCGTCTCGATATGGTCGACCACCTTGCGGTTGATCTTCTCGTTGCGCGTATCGGCCTCGGCACGGATGCCGCGGCCGGTGAGCATCGCCGCCACTTCGCGCGCATACTCACCGGCGTCATCCACGATGCTGGCCACCACCACCTGGCGCGGCGCCATCCAGAGCGGGAAGCGGCCGGCATATTGTTCGATCAACATGCCGATGAAGCGCTCAAAACTGCCCAGGATCGCGCGGTGCAGCATCACGGGGCGGCGGCGCGTGCCGTCCTCGGCGGTGTAGAGCGCATCCAGCCGTTCGGGCAGCACGAAATCCACCTGCAGCGTGCCGCATTGCCAGTCGCGGCCGATCGCGTCCCGCAGCACGAATTCCAGCTTCGGGCCGTAGAAGGCGCCCTCGCCAGGATTCAGCACATAGTCCACCCCGGCGGTGGAACAGGCGGACTTCAGCGCGCCCTCGGCGCGGTCCCAGGTGGTGTCGTCGCCCGCGCGCACGGCCGGGCGGTCGCTGAATTTCACGCGGAACTCAGGAAAACCCAGGTCGTGGTAGATGGAGGAGAGCAGTGCCACGAACTTCACGGTTTCCGCCGCGATCTGGTCCTCCTCGCAGAAGATATGCGCGTCATCCTGCGTGAAACCGCGCACGCGCATGATGCCGTGCAACGCGCCGCTGGGTTCATAGCGGTGGCAGGCGCCGAATTCGGCCATGCGCAAAGGCAGGTCCCGATAGCTGCGAATCCCCTGGTTGAAGATCTGCACATGGCAGGGACAATTCATAGGCTTCAGCGCGTTGATGCGGTGCGCCTCGTCCTTGTCCTCGACCGTCGCCAGAAACATGTTGGCGCGGAATTTCTCCCAGTGGCCCGAGGCCTCCCACAGGCGCCGGTCCACCACCTGCGGCGTGCGCACTTCCTGGTAGCCGGCGGCGTCCAGGCGGCGGCGCATATAGTCTTCCAGCGCGCGATACAGGCGCCAGCCATTCGGGTGCCAGAAGACATTGCCCGTGCTCTCTTCCTGCATGTGGAAGAGGTGCATCTCCTTGCCCAGACGACGATGGTCGCGGCGCTCCGCTTCCTCCAACTGATGCAGATAGGCGTCGAGTTCCTTCTGGTCGCGCCAGGCGGTGCCATAGATGCGCGACAGCACCGGGTTGCGGTGGTCACCGCGCCAATAGGCGCCTGCCACCTTCATCAGCTTGAACGCCGGGCCGATATCGGCCGTCGTGCGCATATGCGGGCCGCGGCAGAGGTCGGTCCATTGGCCTTGGGAATACAGGCTGATCACCTGGTCGGCGGCGAGCGATTCCACCAGCTCAACCTTGAAGTTCTCGCCCTTGGCGCGGAACAGCGCAATGGCCTCGTCGCGCGTCACCACCTGCCGCGCGAAGGGCGCGCCACGCGCGATGATCTCGCGCATTTTGGCCTCGATGGCGGGAAAGTCCTCCGGGGTGAAGGGCTGGTTGCGGTGGAAGTCGTAGTAGAAGCCGTTCTCGATCGACGGCCCGATCGTCACCTGCGTGCCGGGGAACAGCTCCTGCACGGCTTCGGCCAGCACATGCGCGCAGTCATGGCGGATCAGTTCCAGCGCCTCGGGGTCGCGGCGCGTGATGAACCGCAGCGAGGCGTCGGCCGCGATCTCCTCCGACAGGTCGCGCAAGGCACCATCCACCGCCATGGCGATCGCCGCCTTGGCCAGGCCCGGCCCGATGCTGGCGGCCACGGTCGTGCCCGTCACCGGCGCATCGAAGGGGCGCTGGGAACCATCGGGCAGGGTCATCGTGGGCATCATGTCCTCGCGGGCAAAGGCGGCCGGACCATGGGCAAGCGGGCTTGCAGGGTCAAGGCCCAGGGCGCAGAGAAGCGCGATGCCCGAACCGCTGCGTGCCGCGCTCTATCTCGATTTCGACAACGTCGTCTCCGGCCTGGTCGAGGGCGCTGGCCCCGCCATCGCTGAACGCTTCGCCACGGAACCCGCCTTGTGGCTGGCGCCGCTGATGGAAGACCGGCCGCGCCGCACCCTGCTGCGCCGCTGCTACATGAACCCCGCCGGCGCCATCATCCGCGCAGACGGCACGCGCGCCTATTTCAGCACCTTCCGCTACGCCTTCCAGGCCATGGGGTTCGAGGTAGTGGACTGCCCGCGCCTGACACGCCTGAAGAACGCGGCTGATCTGCGCATCGCGCTGGATGTGATGGACGCACTGGCCGGCCCGGTGCGTCTGGACGAGTTCACCATCATGTCCTCGGACGCGGATTTCGTGCCGCTGCTGCTGCGCCTGCGCACGCATGACCGCACTACGCGCCTGGTGGCGCACCCCGATGTCGGCCGCATCGTGCGCGCGGCCGCCGATGACGTGATCGGGCTGGACGCGCTGGCAACCGCGCTGGGCTGGCAGCGCGATGCGCCGGATGCCACGCCCTTCGGCCATGATGCCGCACCCGATGTGATGGCCGCCATCACCGAAATCCTGGCCGACCAGAACGGGCCGGTGCATCTGCCGCATCTGGGCCAGATGCTGGTGGCCCGCACCGGGCTGACGCTGCGCAGCAGCGACTATGCCGGCACCGGCAGCCTAGAGGCATTGATCGCAACACTGCCCGGGTGGACGCTGGAACCAGGCGCCGGCGGCGGCACGCTGCTGCCGCCAGGGTGGCAGGCGGAGTAGCGCCCGCCGGAGCGGTGAATCAATGCTACTCGGCGGCCAACAGGCTCTGCCCCGGTTGCAGCCGCGTGTAGCTCACCCCCTGCCAGTCGAGTGCCGGCGCGCCATCGCGCAGCGTGACGCGCGTCACCGCCAGCCCCTGCGCCGCATCGATGGTATGCGGGAAATCCTCGCGCCAATGCGCCCCGCGCGATTCCTCGCGCGCTTGCGCTGCCAGCACGATGACGCGACTGGTCAGCAGCAGGCTCTCCAGGTTCAGCCAATCTGCCCAGGAGAGGTTGAAGCCGCGCGCGCCATCGGCAACCCCGCTGGCTGCGTGTTCTTCCGTCAGCGCCGCCAGCCCATCTTCAGCCTGCGCGAGTCGTGCCGCATCGCGCAGGATTCCGGCCTTGTCCCACATCAGATCCGCCAGCCTGTCGCGCAGCGATGACAGCGATGCGGCGGGCCGCGCGAAGGGCGCCAGCGCAGCACCGCGCGCCGCATCCAGCGCCGCGGCGTCAGGCTCCGCCCATTCGCCATGGCGCGGCACCCAGCGCGCGATCGTATCGCCAGCAATGCCGCCGAATACCGTGGAATTGGCCACGCCATTGCCGCCCAGCCGGTTCGCGCCGTGCACGCCGCCGGTATCCTCACCGGCCGCGAAAAGCCCCGGAAGATCCGTGCTGCCATCCGCGGTGAAGACCACGCCGCCCATCATATAATGCGCCGTCGGCACCACCGGCACGCGATCGCCCGCGAGGTCGAAACCCATGTCCGTGCACCGTTCAACCATGCCCTTGAATTCGCGGGCCACGCGCTCGGGGCCGAGATGCTTCATCTCGATCCACAGCCCGCCATATTGATTGACATTGCCGGCATCGATCTCGCGCTGCATGGAGCGGCTGACAATGTCGCGCGTCGCGCGTTCGTTGCGCGGGTCGTATTTGTGCATGAAGCGCTGGTCGTCGCCACCCAGCAGATAGCCGCCAGAACCGCGCAGCCCTTCCTCGATGATGGTGCCGGTCATGCGCGTGCCGGGGCCAGCCAGCACGCCGGTCGGGTGGAACTGCACCATTTCCATGTCGCGCAGCGGCAGGCCCGCGCGCAGGGCCATCGCCATGCCATCGCAGGATTTGTCGCCGGACGGCGTGTGGTACTTGTACATCGTGGGCCCGCCGCCGGTGCCGAGCATCACCGCGCGCGCCTGCACAAACACGAATTCGCCGGCGCGGATATCCAGCAGCAGTACGCCCGAAATGCGCGCACCATCGGCGCTGCGGATCAGCGCGAGTGCGCGATGTTCCTCCAGCCGCGCAATATCCTGCGCCCAGGCCTGTTCGGCGAGCCGGTTGATGATCTCGATGCCGGTCAGGTCGCCCTTGTGCACCGTGCGGTCGAAGGTCTGGCCGGCAAAAGCCTTCTGGTGAATCGTGCCATCCGCGTTGCGGTCGAAGAAGCAGCCCCAGCGGCTTTCCAATTCGCGGATGCGCTGCTGCGCCACCGTCACCAGCGTCCAGGCAAGGTCCTGGTCGTTCAGCCATTTCCCGCCATCGAGCGTATCCATGAAATGGCGTTCCGCCGAGTCACCCGCGGCGATCGCGACATTGTAGCCGCCCTGCACCATGCGCGTGCAGCCGGATTTGCCGAGCAACCCCTTCACCGCGATGGTCACATGCAGGGAGGGGTTCGCGGTCTTGGCGTGCAGCGCGGCCAGCAGACCGGCGCCGCCGGAGCCGAGGACGAGGACGTCGGTGCGGATGCGCTTCATGCTGCCTCCGATCGCCGGAGCGCGCATGCGCGAAGACGTGAACCGGCGGCCATCACGACACGCCCAGCTTCGCCAAGGCGGCCGCGCGCCGCGAAGCCACTTCAGCCTGCACATCGCGATACAGGCTGCCACCATGCGCATCCATGCCCACCAGTAGCGGCCCGAAATCCTTGATGCCGAAGCGCCAGAGCGATTCAGGGTGCAGGTCGTCCATGTCCACATCCTCGATCGCGGTGATCCAGGTGGTCTCCAGCGCTGCGGTGCCGCCGATGATGGCCAGGTACACACCGCCCAATTCGCGAAACGCGTCCGATGAACCCTCGCGCAGCCCGCCCTTGCCGATGACGATGCGCACGCCCTCGCGCACCATCAGCGGCCGCGTGAAGCGCTCCATCCGGTCGGAGGTGGTGGTGCCGATGCAGACAGGCTCGTAGCCGGCCTGGTTTGTCCCCGCAGGCGGCACCTTGCGCACATTTGGCGCGGTGTGGATCACCGCATGCCCGCGCAGGTCGAAGCGCGTGCGGCGCCCGCGGTCGAACATGTGGATCTGCGTGGCGTCGCGGATGCCGAACAGCGTGTCCTGCAAGGTCACGGTATCGCCCACGCGCAGTGTGCGAATCTGCGCCTCGGTGCAGGGCATGGGCAGGTTGTGATGTGCCATCAGAAGCCGATCCTCACGCCCTCGGTGGTGAAGGTCGCACTGGCCCGCCGCGCCGAATGGCACTGGATGTTCACCGCCACGGGGTTCATGGTGATGTGCGTCGCCGCCACCTCTACATGCACGGCGAAGGCAGTGGAATCACCACCCAAGCCCTGTGGCCCGATGCCCAACGAATTCACTGCTTCCGCAAGCGCCAGTTCCAGCGCAGCACCCTCCGCATCCCCGCAACGCGAGCCAAGCGGTCGCGTCGCCGCCATCTTGGCCAGGTGCATGCACAAATCCGATGTGCCGCCGATGCCCACGCCCAGAATGGTCGGCGGGCACACCTTCCCGCCCGCGCGGATCGCCGCATCCACCACGAAGCGCTTGATGCCGGCCACGCCATCCGCCGGGATCAGCATCTCCAGGAAGGAGCCATTTTCCGAGCCGCTGCCCTTCGGGATCATCTCCAGCCGTAGCTCGCGCTCATCATCGGTGAAGTCGATGTTGATCACCGGCACTCGGATCCCGCAGCTGCTCTGGTCGTTCTTGCGCGTGATCGGATGCACCACCGAAGAGCGCAACGGATGCTCGCGCGTCGCGCGCTCCGTTCCCCGCGCGATGGCCTGCTTCAGCGCCCAGCCATCCACCTGCACATGGCGGCCCACCAGCACGTTGAAGATCGGGATGCCGGTGTCCTGGCAGAGCAGATTATCCATCCGTTCGGCCACGCCGATATTCTCGATCATAGTGGCCAGGATGGCGCGTGCGGTGCCGTCGGTCTCGCTCGCATCCAGCCGTGCGAAACCCTGCTTGATGTCGTCGGGCAGGATCTTCAGCGCGCGGATGTAGAGCAGCTTGGCCGCTTCCTCAATCGCTTCGGGTGCCACCACCAGCGGCTCCAGGCCGGGCTTTGTCATCAGCGTCATGGCGTGTCCTCACACAAGCAGTGAAATGCCGGATAGCAGAAGCAGCGCGAGCAGCGCGATGCGAAACGCTTCGCCCGGCAGCACGCGATAGGCGCGCAGACCAAGCGCGGTGCCCGCCACGATCGCGGGCGCTGCCAGCAGTGCGAAGATCAGCGCCTGCCAGGTGAAGAAGCCGGTGAAGACCAGCCCCACCGTGGTGATGGCCTGCATGAAGACGATGAAGGGCTGCATCAGCGCGCGCGCCGCATCCTTCGGGATGCCCTGGATATCCAGCCACATCGCCGGCAGCGCGCCGACAAAGCCGCCGATGCCGCCCAATATCCCGCTGGCGAAGCCCACACCGGCATCCTTTGGCAGGCCGCCCGCCACGCGCGGCGGCGCCATGCGCAGGGCTAAACGCGCCAGCGCATAGGCCGCATAGACAACCAGCAGCACACCCACGCCGGCCACGATCAGCGTCGCGGGACCAGCAGCCAGCAGCCAGATTCCGAAGGGTAGCCCCAGCACCGCCGTCGCCACGAAAAGGCGCATGCGCGGCCAGTCGATATACGGCCACATCGCCGGCAGACTCATGCCCTGCGACAGCAGGCTGCCGAGGACCAGCACCGGCGCCGTCACGCTGGGCGGCACCACATGCAGCAGGATGCCGGCCGCCACCAGCACGAAGGCGAAGCCCGCCATGCCGGCGCAGAATCCCGCGACGAAGCAGCTTACCGCGATCAGCGCCGCCTCAGCCCACATTGAGCGCGAACACTAGGCCGACCAGCAGCGCGAAGCCCGCCGAAGCCGCGACCAGATTCTTCTGCGCCGCGCGCCAGCCCAGGAACTCCAGCGCCATCACGCGCAAGCCGCCCGCCAAATGCGCGGCCAGCAGCACAACCAACGCCCATTCGGCGAATTTCACCAGCGGATTCGCGGTCCAGGCCAGGAAGGAATTAAGTGTCGCCGCGCCGCTGATCGCGCGCGACAGCGCGAAGAAATGCAGCGGCAGGAACAGCGCCAACAGCACGCCCGAGACGCGATGCACGACGAAGCCAAGATAGGCGGGATGGTTGCGGCTCATGCGCTGTACAGCCCCCATGCGGCGATGATGCCGAAGCAGGCCGTTGCCGCGCCCGCACCCAGCCAGATCGCATCCGCGCCGCGCCAGCCGAGCCATTCGATCCCGATATTGCGCAGCCCGATCGCGCCATGCAGTCCGGCGCAGACCGCGAACACCGTGTAGAAGGCGAACCAGGCTTCGTTGCCGCTGGTGCGCGCGATGATCTCGGCCGCGCTCAAGCCACCGCGGACGGCGATCATGATGGTCACCAGGTGCACCACCACCGCCACCGCCAGCACAACGGCAGTGATGCGCTGCACGATCCAAAGCCGCGTGCCGCTCATCGGCCCAGCAGCCTGTCCCAGAAGATGCTGCGCTTGAGGCCCGCGATGGCCGAGGACGGGTCCAGCCCCTTCACGCAATGCTGCGTGCAGCTTTGAGTCGAATGGCAGGAATGGCAGCCGGCATCGCCCGCCACAGCATCCAGGCGTTCGCGCCGCGCGCCGTCGCGCACGTCATTCACCAGGGTCCAGGCGCGGTTCATTGCCGCCGGGCCGAGATAATCCTGGTTCCAGGCGACGATGTCGCAGCTCGCGTAGCACACGCCACAGCCGATGCATTCGATGCCGGCATCCGCCTCGCGGCGCTTGCCGCTGTCTGGCGGCACCACGGCGAAATCGGGCACCGCGCCATCCGGCGCATCCTTCGGGCGGAAGGTGCCGCCGGCCTTGGTCCATTTGTCGAAGAAGGGCGCCATGTCGGTCGCGAGGTCCCGCAGCACCGGCAGGTTGGCGAGCGGCGCCAGTTCCAGCCGGCCATCGGCGGCAACCTTGCTGACATGCGTGCGGCAGGTCCAGCGCGCGCGTCCATTCACCATCATCGCGCAGCTGCCGCACATGCCGACACGGCAGGCGAAGCGATATGCGAGCGTCGGTTCCATCTCGCGCTGGATGTGCGTGACCACATCCAGCACGGTCTGGTTGGCCTGCGCCGGCACCTGGTATTCCACAGGGCCGTCGCTGCGCATGACCTTGACGCTCAGGGAGTGCTGCATGAACCTCAGGCTAGCAAGTCTTGTATCAGACACAAGAGAGGACCCTCCATGGACACGCATGCCACCACCCGTACCCGCGGCGCCGACCTGGTCTGGGCCGCGCTGAAGGCCGCAGGTGTCAGCCGCGTGTTCAGCCTCTCGGGCAACCACATCATGGAGGTGTTCGATGCCGCCTTCGATGACGCGACCAGCGGCCGCATTCCCATCACCCATGTCCGGCACGAAGCGGCGACGGTGCACATGGCCGATGCCTGGGCACGCCTGACCGGGGAGGTCGGCATCGCGCTCGTCACCGGCGGGCAGGGGCATACCAATGCGGTCGCCGGACTGCCTACCGCGCTGGCGGGCGAGGTGCCGGTGCTGCTGCTCTCCGGCCATGCGCCGACCAATGAGCTGGGCCTCGGCGCCTTCCAGGAAACGCCGCAGGTCGAGACCGCGGCGCCGCTATGCAAGGCTGCCTGGATGGTAACGCGCGTGCAGGATGTGCCGAGCGCGATTGCGCGCGCCGTGGCGATTGCGAGGGAGGGTCGGCCGGGGCCGGTGCATCTCTCACTGCCGACGGATGTGCTGGAGGCCGAAGGTGCCGCGGCCATTGTGCAACCGGCACCACGCGCCATGGCGCTTGCGCCCGAGGCGGCGGATGCCATCGCAGCGCTGATCGCGCGCGCGGAACGCCCGTTGCTGTGTGCCTCGGGCGCGCTGAACACGCCCGCAGGCCGCGCCGCCAGCGCCGCGCTGGAGGCCGCGACCGGCCTGCCCATCCTGTTTATGGAAAGCCCACGCGGCCTGCGCGACCCGACTTTGCGCGCCGCCGGCCAATGCTTCGGCCAGGCGGATCTGGTCGTGCTGCTGGGCAAGCAGATCGACTTCACGCTGGGCTTTGGCCGCACGCCGCCCTTCAGCGCCGCCGCACGCTGGGTGCTGCTGGAGCCGGATGCGCGCATCATCGATCGCGCGCAGACATTGCTGGGCGATCGCATTGCCTTGGTGGCACAAGCGGCGCCGCTGGCGGCGGTGCAGGCGCTGGCCGCGCGTGCCAAGCCCGCACCGGCCGAATGGGCGGCAACCCTGCGCCGCCACGCGGATTTCCTGCCGCCCGAATGGACGCAGATCGCACCCGCCTCGCCGGTGCCGGCGCAGCATATGGGCCAGGCGGTGCAGGCCGCGCTGCGCGATGGCGATGTGGTGGTTTCCGATGGCGGCGAGATCGGGCAGTGGATGCTGGCCATGCTGCGCGCGCCGGTGGGTGGCGCGCGGGTTTCCAATGGCGTGGCCGGCGCCATCGGCGCGTCGATTCCCTTCGCCATCGCAGCCAGCGCCGCGCGGCCCCACAACCGCGTCATTGCCTGCATGGGCGATGGTACCTTCGGCTTCCACATGGCCGAATTCGAGACCGCGATCCGCCATCGGCTACCCTTCGTGGCCGTGGTCGGCAATGACGGCAACTGGAACGCTGAACACCAGATCCAGATCCGCGACTATGGCGCCAACCGCACGCATGGTTGCGGCATGATGCCGGGCACGCGCTACGATCTGGTGGTGGCCGCACTCGGTGGACATGGGGAATTCGTCGAGCGCAGCGAAGACCTGGCGCCGGCGCTCGCGCGTGCCTTGGCCAGCGGCAAGCCGGCCTGCGTGAACGTGGTGATCCAGGGCCAACCCGCGCCGAATATACGCATCGAGGCCTGATGCTGACGCCAGGCCCGCTCTACGCCCAGGCGGAAGCACTGCTGCGCGCGCGCATCGCTGATGGCACCTGGCTGCCTGGCATGGCGCTGCCGGCGGAGCCTGTCTTGGCGGCGGAACTGGGCGTGTCGCAGGGCACGTTGCGGCGCGCCTTGGCCGCATTGGAACGCGCGCGGCTGATCGAGAAATTGCAGGGCAAGGGCAGCGTGGTGGCCACGCATACCTCCGAACGCGCGCTGTTCCATTTCTTCCGGCTGCGCGATGCGAAGGGGCGCGCGATCACGCCGACCTCCATCGTCACGCGCATCATGCGTGACGCGCGTTCGGTGCGCATCGCGAGGCTGCGGCTGCTGGCCGGCCGCGCCGTGATCTTCGAGCGCATCACCCTGCCCGCCGCGCGCTTCGCCGGGTTTTCTCTGCCCCTCCGGCGCGAATTGCCCGACGAGCTCTATGTCCATTACCAGCGCCACCACGGCGTGACAGTGGCGCGCGCGGATGAATCGCTGAGCGCCATCGCGGCCGATGCCACAGCCGCCCGCGCGCTGGATGTCGCCCCCGGCGCGCCGCTGCTGCGCGTGGACCGCATCGCCTTCGATGCCGGCGGCGCCGCGGTGGAACGGCGCGTATCGCTGATCGACACGCGCGCGCATCACTACCGCATCAACCTGGATTGACCGCGCACCACCGGCTACGCTCCTCCCAACGCCAGGAGAAACGCCATGCACATCCCCCGCCGCGCGCTGGCCGCGCTGCTGCCCATGCCCGCCCTGGCGCAGACCGGCTGGCCGCAACGCGCGGTCAGCATCGTTGTGCCCTTCGCCGCGGGGTCGTCGTCGGACATCGTGGCGCGCGCCATGGCGCAGCATATGGCCGGCGCGCTGAACCGGCCCTTCGTGGTGGAGAACCGGCCCGGCGCCACCGGCGAACTCGGCGCACGCGGCGTGATCCGCTCGGCACCGGATGGGCATACGCTGATGCACGGGCCGATCAGCGTCTGGGCCATCAACGTCGCGCTGCGGCCCAACCTCGGCTACGACCCGACGCGCGAATTGACGCGGCTGATGCAGACCGTGCGCACGCCCAACATCCTGGTGGTGAACCCACGCAGCGTGCCCGCGACCGACCTGCCATCGCTGTTGGCCTGGCTGCGCAGGCCGGGTGCGCAGGTGGCGTATTCGTCTTCGGGCGTCGGGTCGTCGGACCATCTGACGGCGGAGATGTTCAAGCTCGCCACCGGCGTGGACATGACGCATGTGCCCTACAATGGCGGCGCGCCGGCAATGACCAGCATCATCGTCGGCGACACGCAGCTCAGCTTCCAGAATCTCGGCTCGGTCAGCGGGCATGTGCTGGAGGGGCGGCTGCGGCCGATCCTGTGCACCGCCTCGCAGCGCGCGGCATTGCTGCCCGCGGTGCCGACGGCGCTGGAGGCGGGGCTCGCTGATTTCGTCGTCTATTCCTGGCAGGGCTTCGGCGGCCCCGCGGGCATGGAGCCCGCGCTGGTACGCGAGGTGCACGCGGCGCTGACCGCGGCATTGCGCGCGCCCGCCATCGCCGCGCGCATGAGCGAGATGGGCTTCGACGTGGTGGCCAGCACACCCGAAGAATTCGCCGCCTTCCAGACGCAGGAAATCACGCGCTGGCGGCGGGTTGTGCAGGCGGGGAATATCCGCGCGGAGTGATTCAGCCCGGGCTGATCCGCCGCTCGCGCACCACCTCGGCCCAGACGCGCATTTCGCTGCGCACGAAATCGGCGAAGGCGGCGCGCGGCAATGGCGCGGCTTCGTCGCCGTCGCGGGCGAAGCGTTCGCGCATCTCGGGCGTGGCGCAGATGGCGGCGGCGTCGGTCGCAAGACGGTCCAGCAGCGCATCGGGCGTCGCCGCGCGGGCGAAGACGCCGAACCAGTTCACCGCGAGGAAGCCGGGCAGCACCTCGGCCAGGGCAGGCGCATCGGGGATGGCGGGATTGCGGCTGGCGCCCGAAAACGCCAGGGCGCGCAGCCTGCCTTTGCGCACCAGCGGCAGTGCCGTATTGGCATTGTCGAACATCGCCTCGATCTGCCCGCCGACCAGGTCGGCGATGGCGGGCGCGCTGCCGCGATAGGGCACGTGGTTCATGCGTGCGCCCGCGCGCAGGGCCAGCAATTCCAGCGCCATGTGCGACATGCTGCCATTGCCGGCGGAGCCGATATTGATGTCGCGCAGGCGGGCCGCGGTCAGAAACGTGCCGAGGTCGCGCAGTGGCGACGCGGCCGGCAGCAGCAGCAGCAGCCCGCCCTGCACCAGGCGCGTCAGCGGCGCGAAGTCGCGCGCTGTGTCATAGGGCAGGTTTGCGAACAGCGCAGGGTTGATGGCGAAGGGCGCGCCGGCGACCAGCAAATTGGTGCCGTCGGGCGGTGCTTCGGCCACGGCGCGTGTCGCGATCTGCGTCGCTGCGCCGGGGCGGTTTTCCACCAGCACCGTGCGGTTCAGCCGCGCGCCCAGGCCTTGTGCCAGCAGCCGCGCCGAGAGATCCGCCGTGCCGCCGGGTGCCACACCGACCAGGATGCGGGTCGCCGCCTCCTGCGCCAGCGCGGGCGTGGCCAGCAGTGCTGCCAGCGCGCGCCGCTTCATTCGGCGCGAATGCCCAACGCACGCACGCGCGGCACCCAATAGGCCACTTCCTCGCGCACATAGGCGGCGAAGCGTTCGGGGGTGTAGCCGCGCATGGCGGGTGTGCCGAGTTCCTCGAAGCGCGCGAGCACCGTGGGGTCGGAGAGCGCCTGTTCGGTGGCGGCCGCCATGCGGTCGATGATGGGCCGGGGCGTGCCGGTCGGCGCAAAGAAGCCGTACCAGGAGTAGGATTTATAGTCGGGCAGGCCGGCCTCGCGCGCCGTCGGCACATCAGGCACCAGGGAGGAGCGAGTGTCGGTGGCGACGAAGAGCACGCGGGCATTGCCGGCCTCCTGCATGGGGCGCAGCAGGGAGGGGATGTCGCAGCAGAAATGGATCTCGCCCGAAGTGAGTGCGGCGAAGACCTGCCCGCCGCCGCGATAGGGCACATGGATGGCGCGCGTGCCCGACTGGATCAGGAAGGTCGCCGCCGCGATGTGGCCGGAGGTGCCGATGCCCGAAGAGCCATACTGGTAGCCATCGGGGCGCGCGCGCAGGGCTGCGATGAATTCCTGCGCGTTGGTCACGTTCAGCCCGCGGCGCGTCACCGCGAGCGCGATCGGCACGAAGGCGGTGGGCGCGACCGGTATCAGGTCGCGCAGCGGGTCGAAGGGCATGGGCGCCGGCAGGCCAGGCGCCAGGCCGATGGGTGAGAGGGTGGACAGCACGAAGGCCCCGCCATCGGGTGGCAGCTTGGCCACATAATCGGTGCCGACCACGCCGCCGGCGCCGGGCCGGTTCTCGATCACGACGGGTTGTCCCAGCGCATCGGCCAGGCGCGGCGCGATCAGCCGCGTGGTGATGTCGGTGCCACCGCCGGTGCCGAAGGGAATGACGATTCGCACCGGCCGCGTAGGCCAGCTCTGCGCCAGGGCAGGCGCGGTCAAGGCTGGGGTGGCGAGTAGGGTTCGGCGGCTGATCATGATGAAATCTCCTGGGCTCAGGCCATGCTGCAGCGCCATGCGGCCTGTGGAAAGCGTGTGTTGCGTGGTCATCGGGGAGGCTCTGCGAATCCCCCTGCCGCAGCCCTGCGCGGGGTGGGACACTGACCCCTTAATACAAGGCTTGAAGACTGCGGCAGAAGCGCCACACTAGAACAAGCGGCGAACATCGGCAGCTGTTCGCGATGTTTCGGCATTGTGACGTGATTCGAAGCCTCACGCTGCATATGGTGGGAGCCTGCGATCGCGCAGACTATATCTTGTGGCGCGGGGACGGTTTGGGCATGATTCGCGACCGGGGAATCAGGGGGAAGTACCGTGTTTGATGCCATTCAATTGCAGGGCCACCATCCGGTGCAGGTGGATCGCTCACGCGATTCGCTGCTGACGGAATTCGGCCGCGCGACGCTCGATGATCGCTATCTGCTGCCGGGCGAATCCTACCAGGATTTGTTCGCGCGCGTCGCATCGGCCTATGGCGATGACGCGGCGCATGCCCAGCGCATCTACGACTATATCTCCAAGCTGTGGTTCATGCCGGCAACGCCCGTGCTGTCGAACGGGGGTACGACGCGCGGGCTGCCCATCTCCTGCTTCCTGAACGAGGCGCAGGACAGCCTGGAGAGCATTGTCGGGCTGTGGAACGAGAATGTCTGGCTGGCCTCCAAGGGCGGTGGCATCGGGTCGTATTGGGGCAATCTGCGGTCGCTCGGCGAGAAGGTCGGGCAGAATGGCAAGACCTCGGGCATCGTGCCGTTCATCCGCGTGATGGACAGCCTGACGCTGGCGATTTCCCAGGGCTCGCTGCGGCGTGGTTCGGCGGCGGTGTATCTGCCGGTGCATCATCCGGAGATCGAGGAATTCATTGAGATTCGTCGCCCGACCGGTGGCGATCCGAATCGCAAGGCGCTGAACCTGCATCACGGCATCCTGGTGTCGGACGCTTTTATGCGCGCGGTCGAGGCCGATGAGAGCTGGGCGCTGCTCTCGCCCAAGGATGGCGCGGTGGTGCGCACCGTCTCCGCGCGGTCGATCTGGATCCGCATGCTGACGGCGCGCATCGAGACGGGCGAGCCGTACATCATCTTCTCCGACGCCGTGAACAATGCGCGCCCCGAACACCACAAGCTCGCGGGGCTCGAGGTCAAGACCTCTAACCTGTGCAGCGAAATCACCCTGCCGACGGGCCGCGACCATCTGGGCGAGGACCGCACCGCGGTGTGCTGCCTGTCGTCGCTGAACCTTGAGACCTGGATGGAGTGGAAGGACGACAAGAACTTCATCCCCGATGTGATGCGCTTCCTGGACAATGTCCTGCAGAACTTCATCGATACCGCGCCGGACAGCATGGCCAAGGCGCGCTATTCGGCGATGCGCGAGCGATCGGTGGGGCTCGGCGTCATGGGCTTCCACAGCTTCCTGCAGGCGCTGAACGTGCCCTTCGAAAGCGTGGTCGCGAAGGTGTGGAACAAGAAGATGTTCAAGCACATCCGCGAACAGGCGGATGTGGCCAGCCGCGTGCTGGCCGAGGAACGTGGCCCCTGCCCGGACGCCGCCGAATACGGCTTCATGGAGCGCTTTTCCAACAAGATGGCGATCGCGCCGACGGCGTCGATCTCCATCATCTGTGGCGGTGCCTCGCCCGGCATCGAGCCGGTGGCGGCGAATGTCTACAACCATAAGACACTGTCCGGCAGCTTCATCGTGCGCAGCCCGCATCTGCAGAAGGTGCTGGCCAAGCATGGGCGCGACGACGCCGACACCTGGACCAGCATCACCGTCAACAAGGGCAGCGTGCAGCACCTGGATTTCCTCACCGACCAGGAACGCGCCACATTCAAGACGGCCTTTGAACTCGACCAGCGCTGGGTGATCGAACACGCCGCCGACCGCACGCCCTATATCTGCCAGGCGCAGTCGCTGAACGTGTTCCTGCCCGCCAATGTCCATAAGCGGGACTTGCACCAGATCCACCATATGGCGTGGAAGCGCGGCGTGAAGTCGCTCTACTACTGCCGCAGCCTCTCCATCCAACGCGCCGACGCCATCAGCGAAAAAGCGGTCATGGTGCAAACCAAGCGCGATGTGGACGAAGCCGCCGCGGCCGCGGCTGCTGCGGCGGGCACCGGCAACAACTACGAGGAATGCCTCGCCTGCCAGTAGGCGAGCTGCGCTTGGTGGTGTGAGGGTGGGCGAGGTGGTCATGGGGAAGGGCTCTGCCCTCCCCCCTGGCCGGCGATAGGCTTGTGGGTTTCAAGGGCCATTCGGCCTTTGATGGGGGAGGTTTAACGGGGGGCGAAGCCCCTCCCCAAGGACCACCCAGCCACCATCAAACACCCCACGCGAAATCCGCCATCGACAGGCTGGCCTTGCTCACGCCCACCAGGAAGATGGCGCTGTTTCCACCACCATAGCCCAGCTGTGTCGTGCCCGCCGCTTCCACGGCGCTGGCCAGCATCGCATTGACCTGCGCCTCGCTCAGCCCCTGCATGACGATCCGGTCGCCGCTGTGCCAGCCTTCGATGCGGTCGGCACCGCCGCGTGTGCCGAAGACAAAGCTGTCATTGCCTGCGCCGCCGATGAACACGTCATCCTGGCGGCTGCCGATGAACACGTCATCGCCCGCACCGCCGATGCCGACCACGCCCTTGGTCGTCATCGCGGAAGCATCCAGCGTCAGCGCGCCGGCCAGCATCTGCACCGCCACCGGCCCGCTGAAGGCCGCCCCCGCGGCATCGCCCAGCCGGGCTGTCACGCGCGCGCCGCCCGCCAGCGCATCGGCGCTCAGGATCAGCTGCTCGATTCCGCTGACATTGGCGAACATCGCATCGTTCAGCATGCCGCCGCCGCTCACCAGCACGCTGTCATAGCCCGAGCCGCCATCCAGTAGCGCCTTGGCGGCGAAGCCGGCGATGGAGCCGAACTGGAAGCCATCCGCGCCCTGGCCACCGCGCGCGGTATCGCCCGCACCCAGGCTGCGGAACAGGTCATCGCCCGCGCCGCCCAGCAGCGTATCGGCGCCGACCGTGGCGTAGACATCCACCGCGCCCGTCGTCATCGAGCCTGCCTGCATATTCACCGCGGTGCCGAGCGGCGCGGTGACGGTGACGCGGCCCGAGAAGGCCGCGGCCGCGATGTTGCCCAGCACCGCGCTCTGCACGCCGGCGCCCGCCAACTGCAGATGCTCCATGCCCGAGACATGCGCGAAGGCGCCATCGGTGATGCTGTTGCCCGGGTCCAGCTTCAGCGTATCGAAGCCCGCGCCGCCATCCAGTTCCGTCACCGCGGCCACGGCGGCGGCGTCACGCATCCAGATGGTGTCCTGGCCCGCACCGCCGCGCAGCACATCCGCACCGCCCTGGCCCACCAGCCAGTCATCGCCCGCACCACCCACCAGCGTATCGCCGCCCGTGGTGCCGTAGAGGATGGCGCAGCCATAGGGCACCGCGGCGGCGTTGAAATTCACGCTCGCCGCATTCGGCGCCGAGAGGGTGATCTGCCCATTCGCAGCGCCGATCGCCGCCAGGCCCAGGGTTGCGGTGACGGCACCAGTCGCCTGCATCACCACCGCCTCGATGTTGGACTTGCCGGCGAAGGCGCCATTGGCCAGCGCGGTGATGCCCGCGCCCAGTTCGATCGTATCCGTGCCCGCGCCGCCATCGAGCTGCGCCGAGGCGAAGATCGCGGCCGAGGAGAAGATCATGCGGTCATCGCCGCCACCGGCCTGGATCAGCGTCGCGCCATCGCCGGCGGTGAGGACATCGGCCCCCGCGCCGCCGAAGGCGGTCAGGCCATGCGTGGCGATCACCTGCAGCGACGCATTGGCGCCGAGCGCGGTGCCATCCACGCCCAGCAACGTAGTGTTGGGCGCGACCAGCTTCACCACACGGCCGACAAAGGCGTTGGCATCAGCCGCGTTGAAGGTGGCGGAAAGCTGCGAATGGCTCGCGGTCAGGCGCAGCTCGGTCAGGCCCGAGAGATGGTCCAGCGAACCCGCGCCGAGATTGTCGCCGGTGAGATCGACGATGATGGTGCCCGGCAGCATCGCGCCCACCGCAAGCTGCGCGCTGGTCGCGAAGCTGGTGACCGGGCCAGGCCCCGCGCCGCCGCCATGACCGCCGCCGCCCGAGCCATCGGGGATCAGCCCGAACATGATGGGCTTGATGGCGTTGACCTTGTTCTGGTTGGCCGAGCTCCAGTCATCGGCGAGGATCCCGCCGGTGTCGCTGGAATTCGGGTTCCAGGACCACCAGGCCCAGGACATCGCCAGCTGACCGGGGGCGAGGTCGCTGTCCCCGTCCAGGTCGAAATCCCCGCCCAGATATTTCGTGATGGAGGACAGCCAGCCCAGGTCGAGCGGATCCAGCATCTTGGTGCCCCACTCGCCCAGCAGGATGGGCGCGATGCCCTGTTCGAAGATGAAGCCCCAGTGCTCGCGGAAGATCTCGTCCATGTTGTTGGGGAAATCGCCCGCGCGGAACCAGGGCTGCGGGAAGACGCTGTTGGGGTAGTCATG
>JAPLOK010000068.1 GCA_026400775.1 Alphaproteobacteria bacterium
GACGAAGATCGGACGCGCTGAAGTCCGCGCGCAACGAGATGGCAAGCGGCATGGTGAGCCTCCACGGATCACCAGCGTGAATCACATCAGCGCCGCGTCGGGGAGTCCCCCACGTGAGTCAAAAGCCAAGGGAATTGGTATCAGTTGCACTATGACCTACTCCTTCAACACGTGCAGGCGTGATCCCGCGTCGCGCGCCGCCTCAGATCAGACAGATATGTTCAAGCACATCCTACTGCCGGCCACCGGCGATGCCGCGGTGTTCGACGCGGCACTCGCCGCCAGCCTCGGCGCACCGGCGCATCCCGGCTTCCTGCATGTGCGGCAGGACCACGTGAACGCAGCCATCGAAATGGCGGGCGGTGCGATGGAGGGCGGCTACGGCGCCGGCCTGCTGATGGAGACGATCGAGCGCGAGGATGTGGTGACTGATACCGCCACGCGCGCTGGCTTTGCGGCGTTCTGCCAGGTGCTGCGCCTCGATGGCAGCGCGCGCGAGATGGCCACCGCCGGCCGCAAGCCGCGAGATGTCTTCATCACAACGACCGGTTGAGACCAAGCAGTACACCTCGCTGGCCTTCGGACAGCGTTGCACGGAACTCGGCGTGCGGTCCTCCATAGGCTCCGTCGGGGACGCCTACGATAATGCTATGGCCGAGGCCTTCTTCGCGACGCTGGAATGCGAACTGCTCGCTCGCAGGCGCTTCGCATCCCAGGCCGAGGCCCGCATGGCGGACTTCCACTTTATCGAGGGCTTCTACAACACAAGCCCGTGGCATCCAGCCACCGGATATCTCTCGCCCATCAACTTCGAAAGAAGCGACGAACCACAACAGGCCTGAACCGTCCTTAGCAATCCGTCGAAGTGTCCACGAAAGGGGGGCAACTCCAATCCCAACCTCAGAAGGTTTTTCTCATGATCGACACTGAATCAGTCTCAACCCAGCTGGGCTAGCGAATTCTCAGACAGGCTCCTAGAGGCGCGGTTCACGGCGTTGAGATCTACCTGGTGCTGCAATATCCGTTCCAAGCGCGATGGCATCGGCCGAGGGATCGGCAAGCGTGATCTGCCCAGCGCCGGTCGGTTCCACGATGCGAGGCATCGGCAGCGCCTCGGTACGCTCCATCGTGCCACCGCCGGGGCCTTGCCGCAGCGCAGCTGGCTCACCGCATGCCACCAGCAGAAGACAGGCCAGGATCATGATGCGCATGGCCGCACCATAGCCGTGGCAGCGCGCTGTGCGCAGCCCTTGCGCGGCATCGGCCGGCATTGCGACACTCTCCGGATGGTATGGTCCGCCCGCGTTCTGCTGCTGGGGGTGTTCTGCGCGCCGCTCGCCGCGCATGCGCAGACGCCCGTGGCCGCCTCGCGCGCGCCGGCCATGACGCCGGCGCAGCCGCCACCCGGCAGCGTGCCCATGTCACTGGCCGAGACCGTATTCATCGGACTGCGCGACAACCGCGCCATCCGCAGCGAATTCCTGCAGCGGATTTCCGACCGTTTCGCTTTGCGCGTGGCCGAGCGCGCCTTCGTGCCGCGGCTGGACTTGATCGCGACCGGCAACCGCGCGCGGGTGGCCGGCACCACGACCAATGCCTTCAATCTCGGCCCCGTGGTCAGCTGGGATGCGCCCACCGGCGCGCGCTTCACCATGGGCTGGATCAACACGCAAACCAATGTGCGCGGCCAGGCGCCACAGAGCGTCTCGCAGCTTTCGTTCCAGGTGATCCAGCCGCTGCTGGCCGGCGGCGGCGTTGGCTTCGGCATGGCGCCCGTGCGCATCGCGCGAATCAGCGAAAGCAACGCTCAGCTGCGCCTGAAGGGCAGCATGATCGACCAGATCACCGGTATCATCACCGCGTATCGCAACCTGGTACAGACGCAGGAACAGCTGCGCATCGCCGAGGCCAGCCTGCGCCGCGCGCGCGAGTTGCTGGAAGTGAACCGCGCGCTGATCGCCGCCGGCCGCATCGCCCAGATCGAACTTATCCAGTCCGAGGCGTCGATCGCGCAGCAGGAATTGTCCCTGACCGCCGCACGCAACGCCAATGAGGGCGCGCGTCTGGCGTTGCTGC
>JAPLOK010000375.1 GCA_026400775.1 Alphaproteobacteria bacterium
AATTGCGCGCGGTCCAGCGGGATGATCTGGCGGATCGGCTGTGAAGCGGCCAGATTGCGGGCAAGGGAGCAACCATCATGCCCACACGTCGCGCAATCCTGGCCAGCTTGCTGGCCACGCCCGCGCTCGCGCAGCCCTGGCAGCCGGACCGACCGATCCGGCTGATCGTACCCTTTGCGCCCGGCGGCAATGCCGATGTGGTCGGCCGCATGGTGGCCGAGCGCATGACCACGCGCCTCGGTCAGCCCATGGTGGTGGAGAACCGCGCCGGCGCGGGCGGTTCCGTCGGCGCCGAGGCTGCGGCGCGCGCGCGACCCGACGGGCTGACGCTGATGGTGGGATCCAACGGCCCGCTGACGGTGAACCCGGCCTTGCAGGCGCGGCTGCCCTATGACGCGGTGGCGGATTTTGTGCCGATCGGGATGGCGATGCGCGTGCCGCTGCTGCTCTGCGTGGGTGCCACGCAGCCGCAGCGAAGCGGCGCCGAATTGCTGGCCGCGGCAAGGGCCCGGCCGGGTGCGATCGGGCTCGGTTCCTCGGGCAATGGCAGTACCACGCATCTGGCCATCGCCGCGCTGAATGCAGCCGCCGGCGTGGAGTTCCTGCATGTGCCCTATCGCAGCGGCGGGGCGATCCTGCCGGACATGATCGCGGGCACGGTGCACGGCGCGATGACCGAAATCTCCATTCCGCTGGCACTCGCGCGCGAGGGGCGCATCCGCATGCTGGCCGTCACTGCGCCCGCGCGCAGTGCCGTGGCCCCCGATGTGCCGACCATGGCCGAGGCCGGCCTGCCGCCCATCCATATGGCGAGCTTCGTGGGCCTGGTGGCACCCGCCGGTACGCCCGCCCCGGTGCTGGCGCGGCTGGAGGAGGCGATGGCCGCGACCATCGCCGAGGAAGCCTTGCGCGCGCGCTTCCTGGAGATGGGCGGGGAGGGCGCCGATGCCGCGCTGTCGCGTGGCGCGGGCTTTGCCGCCTTCCTGCGCGCGGAGGCGCAGGCGATGCGCGATGCGGCGCGGGTGGCGGGGTTGCAGCCGGGTTAGGCGGTGCGGGCGGCCCTTGGAGAGGGGCGCTGCCCCTCCCCAGGGGAACCAGCGCCACCCTACCGCGCCGGCACCACGCTCAACGCCATCGTGCGTTCGTCATTGCGCGGCGTCACCACGAAGCCGCGCCGCGCCGCCCAGATGTTCACCTGGTGGTGCAGCGGGATGATCGCCAGGTCGCGCATCGCGATGCGGATGGCGCGCTGGTAGATGGGGCCGCGCTCTTCCACGGTCATGCTGCGCAGCGCCTGGTCGAGCAGGCCGTCCACCTCCGGGTTCGCGTAGAAGCTGCGGTTAACCGCACCCCAGCCGCGCCGCGCATCGGTGCTGGCGATCAGGCCTTGCAGCGGGCTGTCGGGCTCGCCGGTGCCGGTGCCCCAGCCCAACAGGCCGACACTGAATTCATTGCGCGCGGCGCGGTTGAAGAAGCTGGAGGATGGTTGCGCCTCGACGCGCACGCGCAGCCCGATGCGCGTCCAGCCCTGGGCTATGGCCTGCAGCACCTGGTCATCATTGACATAGCGGTCATTGGGGCCGGCGAGGATGATCTGGAAGCCTTGCGGGAAGCCCGCTTCGGCCAGCAGACGGCGCGCGGCCTCGGGGTCGAAGGGATCGGGGCGGGTCTCGGGGTCATGGCCGATGGAGCCGGCAGGCAGCAATTGGCCGGAAACGACGGCCTGGCCGCTCATCACCGAGCGCACGATGCCCTCGCGGTTGATGCCGAGCGAGAGCGCACGCCGTACACGGATGTCGCGCAGCGGGTTGGGGATGGCGTTGCCGGCCATGTCGGTGATGCCCGGCGTCGTCTCGCGCCCCTGGTCCGCGAAGAGGTAGATGTTGCGCACGCCCGGGGTGGACACCACCGCCAGCGCCGCGTCGCGTTGCAGCAGCGCGATGTCCCCGGTCGGTACCTGGTCGATCACATCCACATCGCCCGCGCGCAGGGCGGCCACGCGTGCGGCGGTGTTGGTGATCAGGCGGAAGGTCACACGTTCCCAGGGCGCGCGCGGGCCGTCATATTCGGCGTTGCGCACCAGGTCGAAGCGGCTGCCCGGCTGCCAGCCGGCGAAGCGATAGGTGCCGGTGCCGATCGCCGCGCGACCATTGTTGAAATCGGCCGTCGGTGCGTCGCGCATGGAAGCCGGTGTCAGCATCAGCCCGGCCATCTGGTTGGGCAGCAGCGGGTGCGGGCCGTCGGTGCGGATGACGATGCGCGAGCTGCCGTCGGCTTCGAAGGACAGGACGCGGCGGGTGTAGATGGTGAAGCGGCCGGGGCTGTTGGGCACATTGGCCACGCGATGCGCGCTGGCCGTCACATCGGCCGCGGTGAAGGGCGTGCCGTCATGCCAGCGCGCGCCGGGCCGTAGGGTGAATTCCCAGGTGGTGGCGTCGAGCGCCCGCCAGGCAGTCGCCAGTTCCGGCACCAGGCGCAGCTGTTCATCCTGGCCGACGAGGGCCTCGAAGATATGCTGGTGGACGGCCACATTGCTGGTCAGCGCGTGGAAATGCGGATCAACCGAGGTCACGGCCGCGCCATAGCCGATGCGCAACTCCTGCGCCTGCGTGGCAGTGGTCGCGAACAGAATGGCCGCGAAGACTGCATGGCGCATGGGCCTGTCCTTCCTGGTGCCGGTGCGGCAGCCTAAGATTGCAGAGGCGCAGCGCACAAGGATGCAGATGCAGGACGTGGTGGTGATCTCGGGCGGCATGGTCGTGACGATGGACGCGCAGCGACGCGTGCTGGATCGTTCCGATGTGCTGGTGGAGCGCGGCCGCATCGCCGCCATCGGGGAAGTGGCGGTGCCGCCCGGCGCGCAGCGGATCGATGCATCCGGCATGATTGTGCTGCCCGGGTTGATCGACGCGCATGCCCATGCCGGCCACAGCCTGGTGAAGACGCTGGGCGGCGGCGATTCCGCGCGCTGGACCGAAGCGGTGGAGGAGATCTATCCGCGCGGCACCACCACCGGCTTCTGGGCCGCCGATGGCGCGCTGGCGGCGCTGGAACGCCTGAAGGCTGGCATCACCACCGGCCTCGCGGTGTTCGGCGCCTATGGCTCTCGCACCGATGCGCCGGATTATGCGCAGGCGCATGCGGCGGCCTATCGGCATGTGGGTGTGCGGCTGGTGATCTGCCCCGGTGTCTCGCCGCCGCCCTATCCCAACCGTTTTGCGCGCTGGGATGGCGATGCCGCGACGCCGCTGGCGATCACCCTCGATGACCAGCTGCGCGTCTGCGAGGCCCTGGTCGGCACGCTGCATGGTGCCGCCGATGCCATGACGCATGTGATGCTGGCCGCCCCCGTGGCCTTTCCCGGCCGGCCGGGTGTGACGGCGGAATTGCTGGCCGGTTATGCCGATGCGGCGATCAGCACGCGCGCATTGTCGCGCAGCCTGGGCGTGGGTTTCACGCAGGATGGGCATCGCGCCGGCACGGTGCGGGTGGCGGCCGAACAGGGGCTGCTCGGCCCCGATGCGCTGCTGTCGCACTGCATCGATATCGACGCCGAGGAACAGGCCGCGATCATCGCCAGCGGCGCCAAGGTCGCGCACAACCCATCGGCGAATTTCTCCATCCTGGGCCGCTGCCCGGCGATCGAATTGATGGCCGCGGGCGGCACGGTGGCGATCTGCTCCGACGGCACGGCGCCCGACCGCCCCTTCGACCTGTTCCGCCATATGCAGCAGGCCATGCACTACCACCGCCG
>JAPLOK010000422.1 GCA_026400775.1 Alphaproteobacteria bacterium
CAGCGCGTTGTTCAGGTCGGAATTGGGGCGGGCGCCGTCGAGCGGGCTCATGCTCTCAGCGAACCGCGCGCCGGGGGGCCGCGTCAAGCTTTGCGGTGCGGCGCGGCTTGCGCTATCCACAGGCACCGTGGGGATTTTCCCGTTCACAACACCGAGGATCGTGGGCATGACCATGCCGTCGATGCACCGCCGCGCCATGCTCCTGGGCGCCGCCGCTACCGTGGCCGCGCTGCCCGCGCGGGCGCAATCGCTGGATTCGACGCACCGCCTGGCTGACCGCCTGCGCCGGCTGTCGGCCGATGGCTTGGATCCGTCCTGGTATGCCGTCCCCCCGCGTGAGGCCGCCACAGGTGACACCGCGGGCTATGCGGCCGCCGTGCAGACCGCCGCGCGCCAGGCCCTGCAGGACCTGCTGCACGGCCGCGCGCAGCCGCCGGCCGGTCGCATCGACGTGCGCCGCGACCTGTCGCAGGCGCCATTGCAGCCATGGCTTGCGGAGATGCAGTCGGGGGATCCGGTGGCCGTACTGGACCGCGCCTCGGATGCGACGCCGGGTGCCGCTGCGATCAAGCGCACCCTGGCCGAGAGCGAAGCGCGCGCGGCCCGTGGCGCCTTGCCGCAGGTGCCCACCGGCGGCACCATCGAGCCCGGCCGCAGCGACGCCGTGCGGGTGCCCGCCTTGCGCGCCCGCCTTGCTGCGACCGACCCGGCCCTGGCCTCGGCCCCCGTCGCCGATCCGGCGCGTTATGACGAAAGCCTGCAGGCCGCTGTGCGCCGCTTCCAGTCCGCCGCCGGTCTTGAAGCCGATGCGCGGGTGGGCGGCGGCACCCAGGCGGCGTTGAACCGCACTGCCGCGATGGATGCGCTAAGCCTGCGCGTGACGCTCGATATGCGCCGCGCCGCGGTGCAGCCGGGCCGCGACCGCCGCATCGACGTCAACATCCCCGACTTCATGCTGCATGTCCGCGAGGGCGATCGCGCCATCATGGACATGCCCGTCATCGTCGGCCGTCAGGCGCGCGCAACACCGCTGCTGACCACGCGCATGACCTCGGTGCAGTTTAACCCCCCCTGGGGCGTGCCGCAGCGCAATGCGGTCGAGGACAAGCTGCCGCTGCTGCAACGCAACCCGCTGGCGTTGCAGCGCTCGGGCACGCGCATCTTCCAGCGCGTGGAGGGCGAGCTCGTCGAGGTGGACCCCACCACCGTCGATTGGCGCAGCTTCACGCGCGACCGCTTCCCTTTCTTTCTGCGCCAGGACCCTGGCGAGGCGAATGCGCTCGGCCGGCTGAAATTCATCATGCCGAATTCCGAGGACATCTTCATGCACGACACGCCGGACAGGAACCTGTTCGCGCGGGGCGAGCGGGCCTTCTCCTCCGGCTGCATCCGCCTCGGCGCGCCGATGGATTTCCTGGTGCTGGCGATGGAAGGCCTCGAAGGCTGGGACCGAGCGCGCATGCAGTCCTCGATCGCTGCCGGGCGCACCTTCACCATCGCCTTGCGCCGCCAGCCGGCGGTACGGCTGCTGTATAACACCGTCGTTGTGGAGACCGATCGCGTGCGCGTTCGCCCCGACATCTACGGGATGGACCGCGCCTGGTGGGCAGCGATGGAACGTGGCGCCGCACGGCCGATGGCGGCGCGGAGCTGATCCATGCGGGTGTTCTCCTGCTGCCCTGCCTGCGACGCGTTGGAAGCCGCCGAGGCGCCAGCCCAGCCGGCCCGCCGCGGCCTGCTGCTGGGCGCGCTGGCCGCTGCCGCCGCGCCGCTGCTGCCGTCGCCCGCCGTGGCGCAGGTGGTGGGCGGCACGCGCCGCATAGGCATCCGCCGTGTGCAGACTGGAGAGAGCGTCTCGGGCATCTATTTCCGCGATGGCCGCTATGATCGCGAGATGCTGCGCCGCCTGGACTGGGTGATGCGCGACCCGGGCATGGAGGAAGCGACACCCATGGACCCGCGCCTGTTCGACGTGCTGTCCACCGTGCAGCAGCGCCTCGATTCCGACGAGACCTGGCTGGTGATCTCGGGCTATCGCGCGCCGGAGACCAATGCGGCGCGGGCGCGGCAGTCGCGGCGCGTCAGCCGCGTGTCGCTGCACATGTCGGGCATGGCTGCCGATGTGCAGCTGCCCGGCCGTGGCTCGATGCATTTGGCGCGGGCGGCGGCCGACATGCAGCTGGGCGGCGTCGGGCTGTACCGGCGCGATGGCTTCATCCACCTCGATTGCGGGCCTGCCCGGCGCTGGTGATCAGGCCGCGACCGCGGGCAGCCCGGGCACATCGGGCAGGCTCAGAAGCTTGCCGCCGCGCGCTGCCAATCAACGGCATGCATGGCCTGTTCCGCTTGTGGCGGCGCTGGAGTATCAGTCGCCTGGCTATGGCTCGGACGCTTGCGGAACCAGTTGAGCAAACCGCTCTCGCCCTAAAACACTCTCGCGCTTGAGAGCAGAATTCAGCCACTCCAGGCAATCAGGATCATGCGATGAACATCGGTTTCTTGCAGCGAATGCGGGTGTTGGCACTGCCTCTTGTTGTGCTGTCCGGCGCCGCTGCCGCGCAGGACCGCACCATGGCAAGTTTCAATGATTGGCAGCTGCGCTGCGAGGAGGCGCCGCAACGCCAATGCGAGATCGCAAGCGTGGCCAATACCGCCCAGGGTCGGCCGGCGGCGCAGCTGCTGGTCGGCCGCCTTGGCCAGCAGGGCCAGCAGGTGGTGGCGGCCGTGCTGCCGCTGGGCGTGCACCTGCCTGGCCAGGTGCGGCTGATGCTGGGCGGCGAGACGCTGCGGCTGGAATTCCAGCGCTGCGTGAGCGAGGGCTGCATCGCATCGGCGCCGCTGACCGAGCCCCTGCTGCGCAGCCTGCGCGCGGAGCCTGATAATGCGCGCATCATCATTCAGGATGCGGCACGGGCCGATGTCGCGCTCGTGTTGTCCATGCGCGGCTTTGCGCGCGCACATGCGGCACTGGCCGCGGCACCCAACGCGCAGCGCCGTTGACAGCAGGCGCGCCCCGTCCTGACATGCATCCAGAGGAAAACGGGAAGGAAGCGCCGCCATGGACGATGCGCATTACGTGGAACATGGATTCGATGGCGATGTGCATGTGCTGCGCATCACAAACCCGCCGGTCAACACGCTGCGCACCGGCGTGCGCGCGGGGCTGCTGAACGGCATCCAGCGCTGCGTCAAGGAAGGCGCGCGCGCCATCGTGCTTATCGGCCAGGGGCGCATGTTCTCCGCCGGCGCCGAGATGACCGAGTTCAACAAGCCGCGCCAACCGCCCTCCCTGCCTGAGGTATTCGAGGCGATTGAGACCAGCAAGATCCCCATCGTGGCCGCCATCCACGGCAATGCGCTGGGCGGTGGTCTGGAACTGGCGCTGGTGTGCCATGCGCGCGTGGCCAGCCCGACCGCGATGGTCGGCCTGCCGGAGGTCAAGCGCGGCTTCGTGCCGGGTGCCGGCGGCACGCAGCGCCTGCCGCGGCTGATCGGCGGCGAGGCCGCGCTCAAGATCATCGTCAGTGGCGAGCCGGTGCGCGCGGATGAAGCGGTGAAGCTCGGCTTCATCGATGCGGTCATCGAGGGCGATCTGGAGCGCGGCGCCATTGCTTGGGCACGGGAGGCCGCGAAGTCGGGCCGCGCATTCGTGCTGGCGCGTGACCGCAAGGACAAGATCCAGGGCGCGGACATGGCCGCCTTCGACGCCGCCGCCGCCGCGTTGCTCAAGCGCTCGCGCGGGCAGGAAAGCCCGAAGGGCTGTGCCGCCGCCGTGCGGGCCGCACTCACGCATTCCTTCACGGACGGGCTGCTGATCGAACGCCAGCAATTCCAGCGCCTGGTGGAAGGCGAGCAGAGCTTCGCGCTGCGCCACATCTTCTTCGGCGAACGCGAAGTCGCGCGCATCCCCGGCATGCCGGAAGACACCAAGCCGATGCCGGTAAAGAACGCGGTCGTGATCGGCGGCGGCACTATGGGCGGTGGCATCGCGATGAACTTCGCCAATGCGCATATCCCGGTCACCATCGTCGAGATGACCGAGGACGCGCTGGCGCGTGGCCTGGCGAAGTGCGACGCCAACTGGCAGCGCACGGTGCAGGGCGGCAAGCTCTCCCAAGCGGAATACGAAAAGCGCCGCGCTTGCCTGAAAGGCTCCACCGACTGGAACGTGGTGCGCGAGGCCGACATCGTCATCGAAGCCGTCTTCGAGGATATGGGTGTGAAGAAGGAGGTCTTCGCCAAGCTCGACGCATTGGCCCGCCCCGGCGTGGTGCTGGCCTCCAACACCTCGACGCTGGATATCGACGCCATTGCCTCGGCCACCAAGCGGCCGGAACTGGTCTGCGGGATGCATTTCTTCTCGCCCGCGAACGTCATGCGCCTGCTGGAAATCGTGCGCGGCAAGGCCTCCAGCCATGAGACTATCGCGACTGCCATGGATGTCGGCCGGCGGATCAACAAGGTCAACGTCGTCGTCGGCAATTGCGACGGGTTCGTGGGCAACCGCATGACCGGCAAGCGTGGGCCGCAGCTCGAAAAATTGCTGCTGGAAGGCGCGCTTCCGGCCGATATCGACCGCGTGATGGAAGGCTACGGCATGGCCATGGGGCCGTGCGCGACGGGCGACCTCGCGGGCCTCGATATCGGCGCCGCCGTCCGCCGCGCCCGCGGCACCGTGGCCCCCATCGCCGATGCGTTGGTGGCCGCCGGGCGCTTCGGCCAGAAGACCAGCAAGGGCTGGTACCTCTACGACGAGAAGCGCGCCCGCCACCCGGACCCGGAAGTGGAACGCATCATCGTCGACATGGCGGAGAAAATGCAGGTCCGCCGCCGCAAGATCGAAGACCAGGAAATCCTCGAACGCATGCTGCTGCCCATGGTCAACGAAGGCGCACGCATCCTGGAAGAACATATCGCCGCACGCGCGATCGATATCGACGTGATCTTCGCCAACGGCTTCGGCTGGCCCGCCTGGCGCGGCGGGCCCATGTTCTTCGCGGATCGTATGGGCCTGAAGAACGTGCGCGACAAACTCGCCCACTATGCCGAAATCACCAACGACCCGAACCTGAAACCCGCCGCCCTGATCGAGAAACTCGCGGCTGAAGGCGGCTCCTTCAGCGGCAATGGAACCAGGAAGGCCGCGTGAGCACGGCGCCCGGGATGGGCGCTGTTTCGTGGGTGGTTTTGGAGGGGGGCTTTGCCCCTCTCCAAACCTCACCCCACCAAAGGCCGAAAGGCCGTTGGAAACCATGAGTTTACTGGGGAATTGGAGAGGGGGCATCAAGGGCACGCCCTTCATCGAGGGCGCATCACGCCCCCTCTCCCATTCCCCAGCACCCGGGGTCCAGGGGCCTCCCGGCCCTTGGCGGGTGGGGGGCTGGGGGAGGGCAGAGCCCCTCTCCAAAACCACCCGCGCAACCCCGCCCATCCAAGCACAAAGGTCAGGAGGCCATCATGGATTTCCAGTTTTCGCCTGAGGAGATCGCGTTCCGGCAGGAGGTTCGCGACTTCATTGATCGTGAGTTGCCGGCGGCGACGCGTGCGCATCTTGTGTCGGGGCGTGGGCCCACGAAGGCGATGGTGGTCGAGTGGCAGCGCAAGTTGAATGCGCGTGGCTGGGCGACGCCGGAGTGGCCGAAGGAGTATGGTGGTCCGGGCTGGAGTGCCGCACAGAAATACATTTTCCGCGAGGAGTTGCAGATGGCGCCGGCGCCGTCGCCCTTGGGGTTCAATGTGAACATGTGCGGGCCAGTGGTGATTGCCTTCGGGACGGAGGCGCAGAAGAAGCGATTTCTGCCGCGCATGGCCAATCTGGATGATTGGTGGTGCCAGGGGTTCAGCGAGCCGGGCGCGGGCAGCGACCTGGCTGGCTTGAAGACGCGCGCGGTGCGTGATGGCGACCATTATGTGGTGAATGGCCAGAAGACCTGGACCACGCTGGCGCAGCATGCCGACTGGATTTTCCTGCTGGTGCGCACCGACCCCACTGCCAAGAAGCAAGAGGGCATTTCCTTCCTGCTGTGCGACATGAAGACGCCGGGCATCACCGTGCGCCCGATCATCACGATCGAGGGCGGGCATGAGGTGAATGAGGTGTTCCTCGACAATGTGCGCATCCCTGTCGAGAACCTGGTGGGCGAGGAGAACAAGGGCTGGGATTGCGGCAAGTTCCTGCTGGGCAATGAGCGTTTCGGTCAGGCGCGAGTGGGTGCCAGCCGCGAGCGCATCCGGCGGCTGAAGGTGCTGGCGCGCGAGACGCTGGATGGCGGCAAGCCGCTGGACCAGGACCCCGAATTCCGCAAGCGCGTCACCGAGATCGAGGTGGAGTTGAAGGCGCTGGAAATGACGGTGATGCGCGTCATCGCGCGCGAGATGAAGCGGAAGGACAACAAGCCCGACCCGACGACCAGCGTGCTCAAGATCAAGGGCACGGAGATCCAGCAGGGTGTCTCTGAACTGCTGATGAAGGCAGCCGGCCCTTATGCCTGGGTCGATGGCGACCCGGATGAGGAGGGCAGCAATGAGTGGGATCTGGCGCCGGACTGGGCTTTCGGCCTGGCGGGCACGTATTTTAATTGGCGCAAGCAGAGCATCTACGGTGGGTCCAACGAGATCCAGCGCAACATCATGGCCAAAGCATTTTTGGGGCTCTGAACAATGGATTTCGACCTGACCGAGGAACAGACACTGCTGGTGGACAGCCTGCGCAAGCTGCTGTCCGACAAGTATGGCTTCGAGAACCGCAAGGCCTATGCCAAATCCGAGCGTGGCTGGAGCGAGGAGATGTGGGCCGCCTATGCGGAGATGGGACTGCTGGGCCTGCCTTTTGCCGAGGAGGATGGCGGCTTCGGCGCCGGGCTGACGGAAGTCTGCCTGGTTGCGGAGCAGATGGGCCGACATCTGACGCTGGAGCCGTGGTTCTCGACCATGGTGCTTGGCGCGGGTTTCCTGCGCCATGCCGGCAGTGCCGCGCAGCGTGGTGAATTGGTGCCGCAGATCGCCGGCGGTGAACTGCGCCTCGCTCTCGCGCAGACTGAGCGGCAATCGCGCTATGATCTGTTCGATGTCGCGACCACCGCGAAGAAGGACGGCAGCGGCTATGTGCTGAGCGGCAGCAAGGGCATGGTGCTGCATGGCGACAGCGCGGGGAAATTCATCGTCTCCGCCCGCACCGCGGGCGGCACGCGTGACCACAAGGGCATCGGCCTGTTCCTGGTGGATGCGGCGGATGTGACGGTGCGTGGTTTCCGCACAGTCGATGCCGGGCGGGCCGCGGAAGTGATTCTGGATGGCGCGCGCGGTGTTGCGCTGGGCGATCCGGAAGGCGGGCTTGCGGTGATCGAAACCGTGGTCGCCGAGGCCATTGCAGCGCTGGCCTTCGAAGCCGTGGGCTGCATGGACATCGCCCACAACATGACGCTCGACTACATGAAGACGCGCGAGCAGTTCGGCCGCTCGATCGGCTCCTTCCAGGCGCTGCAACACCGCGCGGCGGATATGATGGTGGCGCTGGAACAGGCGCGCAGCATGTCCTTCTACGCGGTGCAGGCGGCGGGTGAATCCCACCCCGACGAACGCCGTCGCGGCGGCTCCGCGGTGAAGGTGCAGATCGGCCGTTCGCAGCGCTTCGTGGGGCAGCAGAGCATCCAGTTGCATGGCGGCATCGCCATGACGATGGAATATGCCTGCGGCCATTACTTCAAGCGCCTGACGATGAATGACAGCATTTTTGGTGATTCCGACCACCACCTGCGCGCGCTGTCCGACGATGGCGGGCTGGTGCGCGCCGCATGACGGCCCCGCGTGCGGCGCGGTTGTAGAACCGCGCCGCGCTGCGCCAATCTATTAGCATGAACCCTCATCTTCGCCGCGCGATCTGGATCGCGATCCTCGCCGCGGCGGTGACGTCTTCGCTGGCCATGGGCATCCGCCAGACCTACGGGCTGTTGCTGCTGCCGATGCAGGCGGAGCACGCCATTGCGCCCTGGGCCTTCGGCCTGGCCGTGGCCATGCACAACCTGGTCTGGGGCCTGGCGCAGCCGATCTCGGGCTCGGTGGCCGACCGTTTCGGCGCGGGGCGCGTGATGGCATTCGGTGGCGTGTTCTACCTGATCGGCTGCGGGCTGCCGGCCTTGTTCCCGCACAATCTGACAGTGATTCTTGGCATCGGGCTGTTCACCGGGATGGGTGTCGCCTGTGCCGGCACGGGCATGGCGCTGGCCGCGATCGGGCGCCTGGCGCCGCCGGAAAAACGCGGCGAGTTGATCGGCATCGCCAGCGCCGGCGGCTCGTTGGGCCAGGCGGCGCTGGTGCCGGTGGTGTACTACGCGACGGGCTGGATCGGTGCCGCTGGGGCACTCGGCACGCTCGCGGTGGCGGCGCTGCTGATCATCCCGATGGCGCGCCTGATCGAGTGGCGGCCGCAGGCGGGGCGGCCCGCATCAGCGGGATTGGCGGGCCTGCCGGAATTGGCGCGACGCTCGCTGGCCGACCGCGATTTCGCGCTGCTGACAGGCGGGTTTTTCGCCTGCGGATTCCAGCTGGCCTTCCTGACGACGCACCTGCCCTCGCACATCGCACTGTGCGGCCTGCCGCCGGCGCTGGGCGCCACCGCGCTGATGCTGATCGGGCTGTTCAACATTCCCGGTTCCTGGTTCTGCGGCTGGCTGTCCGGGCGCATCAAGCCCGAGGCCGCGCTCGGCTGGATCTACCTGGTGCGCACACTCGCCATCGCCGTCTTCGCCATGACGACGCCCACCGAATGGGGCACCATGGTCTTCGCGGCCGTGATGGGCTTCATCTGGCTGGGCACGGTGCCGTTGACCTCGGCGGCGATCGCGCGGCGCTTCGGCGTGGCTGACCTCGGCGCGCTGTATGGGGTGTGTTTCTTCAGCCACCAGATCGGCGGGTTCCTCGGTGCTGCGGCCGGTGCTGTGCTGTTGCAGACCACGGGCAATTTCGATGCCTTCTGGCCGGTCATGGTGATCGTGGGCGCGCTGGCTGCGGCGTTGAACTGGCTGTGCCGCTCACCGGGCGCGCGCGTGGCTGCGTAGGGGCTGTCTTCAGGTTCGGCTCGCTCAGGCCGCGGGTGCCGGCGGCACCAACCCGCCCTGCCGCTGGATGACGGCGGCGATGTCGTGCACGCCGCGCAACTGGCGGCACAGGCGCTCCACCAGCGCCGTCTTGCCGGAGCCGACAGGGCCACCGGCGCCCGCGCGCACCGCAGCGGCATCTCCCAGCATGCGGATCAACAACAGCAGCGGCGCTGGCGGCGTGGCGCCGGCGAGCAAAGCTGTCGGCAGCATACCGCGCACCGCGGGCAGCAAGGCGAGCATCTACGGCGCCACGCAGAGCAGCGTGGCCAGGAATTTCGCGCCACCTGAGCCCAGCGGTTCGCCCAGCGCTGTGGCATCAACCAGGCGCAGCGCATCGGCCCAGAGCAGGCGGCCATCCAAGCGCAGTGTCCAGCGCTCACTCAGGCGCAGAGCGGCCAATGCGCATGCCCGCCACGATGCTCGAAGCGCGCCTGCACGCCACCATCGGCGCGCTGATGTCGGAACACGTCTCGATCCAAGCAGCCGGCTTCGCAGCTTCACCGCCCCCGGCAAGTGGCGCTCAGGCGCGTGTCATCCGCGCATCGCCGTGACCATCAGCGAGACATTGTGGCGCATCATCGCCTCGTAATCCGGCGCCGGGCCACCGGGCGCGGAGAGCGCATCCGCATAGAGCCGCCCGCGCACCGACACGCCGGCTTCCTGAGCCAGGCGGTTCAGTGTGGCGGGGTTGGTCATGTTCTCGATGAAGACAGCGGTGATGTTCTGCGCGCGCACCTCGCGGATCAGCGCGGCCACCGCCTGCGCGCTTGGTTCCGCCTGGGTCGAGACACCCTGCGGAGCCAGAAACCGCACACCATAGGCAGCGCCGAAATAGCCGAAGGCGTCATGGCTGGTCAGCACCACGCGGCGGGCCTCGGGCACGGTTGCGATCTGCTCGCGCACCCAGGCATCCAGCACGGCCAGGCGCGCATCGGCTGCGGCCGCACGCTCCGCGGCGCCGGGCAGGTTCAGCCGGGCGGCGCCGGCGGCGATCTGCCGCAGATAATGCCGCGCAGCGGCAACATCCTGCCAGGCATGCGGGTCGTTCGGGCCATGGCTATGCGTGCCCGGGCCGCGCTGGGCGGGGCGGGGCGGCAGGCCATCCGTCGCGGTCACCATCACGCCCGAAAAATTCGCGGCCTGGGCGGCGCGGTTGAACCAGCCATCGAAGCCCCATCCATTGCGGATGGCCATCGCCGCACCGCGCAGCATGGCGATATGCGAAGGCCGCGCCTGGAAATGATGCGCATCGACCTCCGGCCCGGCCATGACATTCAGCGTGGCCGCCGGCCCCAGCACCTGCTGCGCCAGGCCACCCAGGATGGAGAAGGAGGCGACGACGACAGGCGGTGCCTGTGCGAAGGCCAAAGCGGGTGTGAAGAGCAGAACGCGGCGGAACATGCGAACGTTATACAGTAACAATCATTCCACGCGAAGGGGCCTTGCGAGGAGGGCGGCCATCGCCTCGCGCACCGTGGCGCGGCCGGACAGCATGGCGGCGGTGGCGGCGCAGATCGGCATCTCGATATCGCCGGCGCGGGCCAGCAAGGCGGGGGCGGTGGCGACGCCCTCGGCCACGCCTTGGCTGGCGGCCAATGCCGCTTCCAGTGTCGTCCCCTGGCCCAGGCGGATGCCCAGCGCGGTGTTGCGGCTGGTGGCCGAGGAGGCGGTCAGCAGCAGGTCACCCAGGCCGGACAGGCCCGCCGCGGTCTCCGCCCGGCCACCGAGGGCGAGCACGAGCCGCGTGAGTTCCGCCAGCCCGCGCGTGATCAGCGCGGCGCGCGCATTCTCCCCCAGGCCAGCGCCAGTGGCCGTGCCCGCGGCGATGGCCAGCACATTCTTGGCCGCTCCGCCGGCCTGGACGCCCAGCACATCGGTGCTGGCATAGAGCCGGAAGTGTGCGGTGCCGAGTGCGGCGATCGCGCCTTCACGCAGCGCGTCATCGAGGCTGGCGATGACGCTGGCCGCGGGCAGGCCACGCGCGATCTCGGCGGCGAAATTCGGCCCCGAGATCACACCCAGCGACGGCCAGGCCAGAATTTCTGTGGGGAAGCGGGTTGTCGCGGCCTCCACCCCCTTGCAGGCCAACAGGGCAGGGCGCGGGGCCAACGCACCACACACCGCGCGCAAATGCTGCACCGGCACGGCGATGATGGTCAGCGCGCCGCGCGCTTCGTTGATGTCGCGCGTCACCGCGATCGCCGGCAGCGCCACCGGCAGGCGCGGCACCAGGCCGCTGCGTGCCCACAAGGTCACGCGCGCGCCGGCCGCATGCGCCTGCATGGCCAGGGCCTGGCCCCAGGCCCCCGCACCCCACACCGCCACGTCATTCATCGGCGATGCGCGCCATGCGCCAGCCGCTGCCCGGGCCATCCGCCAGGGCTGTGTGAAGAGCCGCGAGGATGGACTCGCCATCCGGCTCGAAGCCGAAGGGCGGGTTGACCACCAGCAGGCCGCAGCCATTAAGCCGCGCCGCATCCAGCGGTTCGCGCAGCCAGAACTCGGCCGCCACGACATCGCGGAGGCCGGCTGCGCGGATCGCATGATGGAATGCGTGCACTGGTGCCATGTGCTTGATGGGATACCACGCCGCCTGTACATGGCCACGCGCTCGCGCCCAGACGGTGGCCAGCGTCGCGGCCAGGCGATCATATTCGTCGGGCTGTTCGAAAGGCGGGTCCAGCAGCACCAGGCCGCGTTTTTCGGCAAATGGCGTCAGGGCGCGTGCGGCTTCATGGGCATCGCGCTTGTGGACCGCGATGCTGCGGAAGGCGCGCTTCAAGACCGCGTGGTCCTCGGGGTGCAATTCGTTCAGCACCAGGCGGTCTTGTGGGCGCAACAGCGCCCGCGCGATGGCCGGGCTGCCTGGGTAGAGTGCCGGTGCGCCCAAGGCGCGCGTGAGGTCCAGGAAGGGCGTCAGCGCCCCGCGCGCATCGGCTAGCCGCCCAATGCCGTCGCGCCATTCGCCGGTGCGCTGGGCTTCAGGTGTCGAGAGGTCGTATTCGCCAATGCCCGCATGCGTATCCAGCACCGCGAAGCCGGCCGGCTTGCGGGCCAGCGCCACCAACAGCCAGTGAAGCAGCGCGTGCTTCACGCAGTCGGCGAAATTTCCGGCGTGGAAGGCGTGGCGGTAGGCGGTAGTTCATGCCATATCGCGCCTGCCGCGAGGGATGGCATGAGCTTGGTCGCCTTCAGATGCAGGGCAGGCTTCGCCGGACTGTCGGCTGCGCCCATTCGGGCGCCTGAATGGAGGGCCGATCGTGCGTTCCGGAAGCACCCGCTCAGGGCGTGCGTGCGAAGACGACCGATGCGTTGGTGCCGCCAAAACCGAAACTGTTCGACAGCGCCACGTCGATCTTGCGTTCCTGCGCCACCTTGGCTACCCGGTCTATCACGCTCTCGCGCGAGGGCTCGTCAAGGTTGAGCGTCGGCGGCGCGGTGTTGGTGCGGATCGCCTGGATGGAGAAAATCGCCTCCACCGCGCCGGCTGCGCCCAGCAAATGGCCGACCGCGGATTTGGTCGAGGACATGGCCAGGCCGCGGCCCGCATCGCCCCACAGCCGCTCCACCGCGCCCAGTTCCAGGTCATCGCCCATCGGCGTGCTGGTGCCATGCGCATTGACGTACTGCACCTGCCCCGGCGTCACGCCTGCATCGCGCAGTGCCGCGCGCATGGAGCGGAAGGCGCCATCGCCGGTCTCGGAAGGTGCCGTGATGTGATAGGCGTCGCCCGACATGCCGTAGCCCGTGACCTCGGCATAGATCCGCGCGCCGCGCGCCCGGGCATGATCGTACTCCTCCAGCACCAGCACGCCGGCGCCTTCGCCCATGACGAAGCCGTCGCGGCCCTTATCCCAGGGGCGTGAGGCCGTGGCAGGCGTGTCGTTATAGCCGGTGGACAGCGCACGCGCCGCGCAGAAGCCGCCGATGCCCAACTCGCAAATGGCTGCTTCTGCGCCGCCTGCAACCATCACATCGGCATCGCCCATCGCGATCAGCCGCGCCGCGTCGCCGATGGCGTGCACGCCGGTGGCGCAGGCCGTGACCGCCGAATGGTTCGGCCCCTTAAAGCCATAGCGAATCGAGACATGCCCGGAGGCCAGATTGATCAGCGCCGACGGGATAAAGAACGGCGAGAGCCGGCGTGTGCGACCGGAGGCCACCAGATGCGCCGCTTCCTGGATCGTCTCGAGCCCACCAATGCCGCTGCCGATCATAACACCGGTGCGTTCCTGGCCTTCGTCATCCTGCGGCAGCCAGCCGCTATCCTCGACCGCCTGCATCGCGGCCACGACCGCAAGCTGGATGAAGCGGTCCATCTTCTTCTGATCCTTGATCGGAATCCATTCCGAGAGGTCCAGCTTGCCATCCGCCTTCACGCCCTGCGGCACCTGGCCCGCGATTCGCGCGGGCAGGTCCTTCACGTCGAAGGATTGGATGGCCGAGATGCCGCTTTCACCAGCGACCAGCCGCTTCCACACATGGTCCGCGCCGAGCCCCAACGGGCTGACGATACCCATGCCGGTGACGACGACGCGCCGCGCCGACAGACCCTGTGCGAACACCGCAGCCGCTCCCGCCCTAGAGGCTCAGGCCTTGTTCTTCTCGATGAAGTCGATCGCGTCCTTGACGGTGGCGATCTTCTCGGCCGCATCGTCAGGGATTTCCACGCCGAAGGCTTCTTCGAAGGCCATCACCAGCTCGACCGTGTCCAGGCTGTCCGCGCCCAGATCGTCGATGAAGGACGCACCTTCGACCACCTTGGATTCCTCGACGCCGAGGTGCTCGACCACGATCTTCTTCACCTTTTCGGCGACTTCGCTCATCTCTCGTTCTCTCCTGCGGGCGCCGGCTGGCGGCCTTACTGTGGAAACCGGGGCCGGGGCGCGCGAGCGGGGGAACCGCCCAGGCGGCGCCGGACAACGCTGGCGGGGTTAGTCCGCTGCGAGGCGCGTGACAAGGGGGCTGGAGCGCGTTTGGGAGTGCCGGCGGCGCAGGATGGCGAGGGCGTTTTCGCCCCCGCAAGCCGCCGCCCGCGCAGGATGCCGGTTGCACCGGCCGTTTCGCCACCAGCCAAGGGCGGAAACCACCGGCCGGCCCGGCTCAACGCAAAGGCAGGACCGGCAATGTGCCCAGCACCAGAAACCCGTCCCGCAGGCCCATCGCGATGCCGCGGCCGGGGTCCTGGAACAGCCCGGCATTGCGGGCCTCGGCCGGTGTGATCAGACCGGCTGCGGCCAGGGCCTCTGCGGATTCGGCGATACCCTCCATCCGGCCACGAAAGCCGCCCTGCAGCGTGCCCTCGATAGACAGGCGCAGCTCACCCGCGCCGGTCGCGCGCAACGGGCCCCAGAGCAGGGAAAAGCCGCGCAGCTCCAGATAGCCGCCACCATCGCGCCAGGCGGCCAGCATGCCGCCACCCAGCGCCAACGGGCCGTGCAGCACAAGCTCCGCATCCAGCGCGGCGAGCCGCCCCCAGGGATGGCCCGGCATCTCCAGCCCCTGGCCGCCCACGCGCAGCAGCCGCCAATCCAGCGGCGACCAGCGCAGCGCCGCGCCCTGCGGTGCGACCACTGTGTAGCCGGGAAAACTGATCGGCCATTCGCGCAGCTTCCAGCCCGCCGGCAGCGACCAAGCCAGAACCAGGGCGCCGGCGCACCAGCCAGCCAGGCCCAGCAGCACCACGCCCAGCAGGATGCGCCGGATCACTTGCGCTCCCAGCCCTTCGCGCCTTGCTGCCAGTAGGTCAGCGCGTGGCCGGCTTCGCGGGCGTCCTTCCAGCGGGCGCGGGCGGCGGCGGTGGCGGCTTCGTCATTGCCGTCGAACAGGTCGAAGCCGCGGTCATAATCCGCCAGATGCGCGGAGGCCGCGCCATCGACCATGAAGATGTGCCGCGCGCCATTGGGCGGCGGGCCATCCTGCGCGGTCAGCCAGATGGGTTGCAGCTCTGCCTGGCCGGTGGCGGGCGTGCCATGCGGCAGCCAATCCGGGTCGGTTGAAAGCCATAGCGAGGTGTCGAGCGCGGCGACGCGCTCGGGATTGCCGCACAGCACGACGGCGCGGCCGGGCAGCGCCAGCACGCGGCCCAGGAGCTTAGGCAGCGCCTGTTCCAGCGTGCTGCGCGTCAGGTGATAGAAACCGATTTCCACAAGGGTGTAATAGCGCGGGATGCGTTGAGGCGGAATCGCCGAAAACGTTGAATCCCGCGTTCGACCTATGGCCAGAGCCTGCTGCGTGAACGCCTTTGAACACCGCATGCACTGGCGCGGCTCCCGCCTGTGTCCCCCCCCGCCCTGGGCAATCGGCAGGCCATGCAACATGGCGCTCGCGCGCGGCCATTGCTCGAGGCAGGCTACGGCCACGCCCATTGCTCGCCGCCTGCTGCCCGCCATCCTCGCCGCGCGCGATGGCCAGACGCTGCTGATGGCAAGCCTGGCGATGTTCGCAGTCAATCCCGTGATCTATCCGCGCATGCCCTTCGACCCGGCGGCGGATTTCGCGCCGGTCACCGGGGCCGCCAGCACGCCGCGCGTGCTGGTCACGCGGCCGTGCCTGGCCGAACCCCGCGCTGCACACCACTTCCAAGACCGGCCGCACTTTCGCCGGCGACAGCCCCTCCACGACGTAGGCCGCGACACCCGCCTCCAGCGCGGCCGCGATCTGCTCCGGCTGGCCCTTCTCGGCGAAGAGCACCACCGGGCGCGGTTCGTCGCGGTTCATTGCATGCATGCATTCCAACGCGTCGCGCGAGGGGGCGTCGATGTCGCAGACGATGACTGCCGCGCCCGAGGCACGGAAAAGTGCGGTCAGCCCGGCAGCGTCAGGCGCCACGGCTACAACCTCGCAGCCCGTCGCCTCCAACCCGGCGCGGACTTCGGCGGCCCGTCGCGGCACGCCATCCACCAGCAGAACGCGCAGTAAAGCCTCCGCGGCAGTGGTGACCCGGTGGCTGGCTGTTCCACGTTGTCACTCATATTGCAGTGCGAAGTGCGATGGGAAGCCCGCATGTTCATCGCCGGTCGCGCGCCGCCCAGATGAATGCACAGAAGGCGACCATGCCCACCAACACCAGCAACGGCGGCACCGGCGCATAACTGCCCGAGGACTGCCAGATCAGCGCGATGACCGCCGGCGCCATGGCCCGCGGCAACACGGCGCTCGCCGTCAACGCGCCGGTGATTGCGCCATATCCCTGCTTGCCGAGCAGTTCCGCTGGCGCGCCGGCGCGCACAATGGTCAGCAGCCCATCGGCGATCGCCCAGCACAGCACGAAGCCCAGCAACCACAAGGGCACCGGCGGCGCCCACCATAGCCAGGCCAAGCCCAGCGGCAGCAGCGCACATGCAAAGACACCCACCGCCACCATGCGCACCCGCGCGCCCATCGCGTAGAGTGCGCCGCGCGCTGCCACCTGGAACGGGCCGTGCAGTGCGACCAGGGTGATGACCCATGCCTCGGCGATGCCCTTTTCCTTCAGCAGCAGCACCAGATGCGCGCCCAGCCCCACACCAATGAAGGAATGTGCGGACAGGCATAGCGCCAACCCCAGAAACGCCGGCCGCCGCAGGATGGGGCCGAGCGCTACGGGCGCCAATGTTTCGCGCGTTTTCGGCCCGGTCCCGCGCAGCCCCCAGAGTGCCACCGGTGTCTGCGTGGCCTGCAACAGCGCCAGCACGAGCAACGCGCCGCGCCAGCCCAACGCTTCGTTCAGCAGCGCGATCATCGGCAGGAAGAGCGTGCCTGTGAAACCGGTGATGAAGGTGACCGCGGTGATGGCGCGCATCGGCTCGCGGATGGCCGAGACCATCACCGCCATCGCGCTGCCCCAGAGTGCCGCCGCCTGCACCATGCCGAGCAACACCCACAAGGCGTAGAACATCCACAAGTGCTGCACCTGGCCCCAGGCCGCGAGTACCAGAGCGCCCGCCAGACCACCCCAGGCGATGGCCCCGCGGCCGCCGTGCCGGTCCACCCAGCGGCCGGCCGGAATCGCCATCAGGCCCGAGACCAGCAGCCCCAGCGTGAAGGCGCCGCTGATCTCGGTGCGCGACCAGCCGAGCTCGCGCTCCATAGGCGCGATCATCAGCTGGAAGGGCGTAAAGAGGCAGCCCCAACCCACCAGCTGCGTGATGGCGATGGTCCAGATCAGCCGCTTCTCGGATGCCATGTCAGCCGACGAACTGCTCGGCGATGATGCGCTCGGAGAGGTTGCGGTCCGGGTCGAACAGCAGGGTCAGGGTGATGGAGCGGTCCTGCCGCACCTCGACGCGCCGCACGTCACGGACTTCGGTATAGTCGGCCACGGCCGCGACCGGGCGCTTGTCGTGTTCCAGCACCTCGAAGACCACGCGCGCATCGGCCGGCAGCAGCGCACCGCGCCAGCGCCGCGGGCGGAAGGCGGAGATCGGCGTGAGCGGCAGCAGGTTGGCCGAGAGCGGCACGATCGGGCCATGCGCGGAGAGGTTGTACGCGGTGCTGCCGGCCGGTGTTGCGATCAGCACGCCATCGCAGATCAACTCCGCCAGGCGCTCCTTGCCGTCGACCAGGATGCGAAGCTTCGCGGTCTGGCGGGTTTCGCGCAGCAACGAGACTTCGTTGATGGCGAGCGCGGCATGCGTGGCGCCCGCGGTATGGGCGCGCATGCGCAGCGGGTGCAGATGCGCGCTCTGCGCGGCGGCCACGCGGGCATGCAGATCATCCTCCCGGTAGTCGTTCATCAGGAAGCCGACGGAGCCGAGATTCATCCCGAAGACCGGCGGATTGCGCCCGAGGAAACGGTGCTGCGTCTCCAGCATGAAGCCATCGCCGCCGAGGGCTACGACATGCGTCGCGTCCTCGGGCGAAACATCGCCATAGCGTGCGATGAGCTTGGCGCGCGCCGCCTGCGCGGGCGGTGTCGCGGCGGCGAGGATGGCGATGCGCGGCGTCACAATGGCAGCTGCCTGGCGTCGCGGTGCTCCAGCACCGGCATGTCGCGGCGCACGCGCGTGGTGATTGCGGCATCCATGTGCGCGCTGGCCCAGCCCCTGCCATCGCTGGCGCGCGCGACGACATGGCCCCAGGGATCGGTGATCAGGGAATGACCATGTACGAAGCGCGTGGCGCCGCGTTCCTCATAGCCGCCATGCGACGCCGCGGCGGCGATCCAGCATTGGCTCTCGATGGCGCGTGCGCGCAATAGCGGCTCCCAATGATCCTTGCCGGTCTGTGCGGTGAAGTTGCTCGGCACCAGGATCAGCTCGGCTCCCATGCGGCGCAGCGCGATATACTGCTCGGCGAAGCGCATATCGTAGCAGATGGTCAGGCCCAGCGTGATGTTGTCGATGCCGCAGGTGACGAGCCTGTCGCCGGCGCCGTACAGGGCGCTTTCGCGATAGCCGGTGCCGTCGGGGCCGACGATGTCGAACAGGTGGATCTTGCGGTAGCGGGCGATCTCGGTGCCAGTGCGGTCGAAGACGATGGTGGTGTTGAACAGCTTGTCCGCGCCGCGTTCGATCATGCTGCCGCCATGGATATTCACGCCCGCGCCGCGCGCGATCTCGCGCAGGAATTCATAGGCCGGGCCGCCTGTGGCGCCTGGTTCGGGAAGGGTTTCGGCCGCGGCCTCGCGGGCTTCGCGTCCGCCGCCGAGATTGGTCCAGGTCTCGGGCAGGCTGATCAGGTCGGGGCGATCGGCGGCGATGGCGGCCTCGATCAGGCCGCGCGCCTGGGCGATATTGGCAGCCTTGTCGCTGCCCTGGTTCATCTGGATCACGGTGATGCGCATCACCGCATCAAGCGCCATCGGGCGCGGCCCTGCAAGCTACCCCGCATTGGCCCCGGCCGCACGCACAACCGGCCCCCAGGCCGCTTCCTCGGCGCGCATGAAGGCCTGGTATTCCTCCGGCCCGGCGGGCCAGGGCTCGGCGCCGAATTCGCGCATGCGCGCTGCCACCGCAGGTTCCGCCAGCGCACGCAGCACGGCCTGGGACAGCCTGTCGATGATGGGGCGGGGCGTCGCCGCCGGCGCCACCAGCCCATACCAGGAGGAGACGTCGAAATCCGCGATCCCGGCTTCGCGCATGGTCGGGATATCCGGGAACTGGCTCCAGCGCCGCGCCGGCGATACGGCCAGCGCCCGCAGCGTGCCCGCGCGCACCTGTGGTGCGGAGGCGGGCGCATTGTCGATGGCGAACAGCACCTCGCCGGTCAGCACCGCCTGCATGCTGGGCGCGGTGCCGCGATAGGGGATATGCGACAATTCCATCCCGATCCGCTGGCCGAACATCACGCCCGAAAGATGCGACGAAGTGCCCACGCCCGCCGAACTGAAGCTTCCCGCTGCCGGATTGGCCCGCAGGAAAGCCACCAGATCGGAGAGGCTACGAAAGCCGCGCTGCGGCTGCACGATCAGCCAGTTGGGCAGGGCGCAGATGCGCGCGACACCGGCCAGGTCGCGGTTTGGTTCGAAATTCGGTCGCCGATGCAGATGCGGCCCGATGCCGTTCGAAGCGATATGGTTGATGAAGGTGGTGTAGCCGTCCGGCGCTGCCTGCGCGCAGAGCTCTGCCGCCAACATGCCACCCGCTCCGGGGCGGTTGTCGAGCCAGAAGGGGTGCGTGAAGGTCTCGCGTAGGCTGGGTTCCATGAAGCGCATCAGCAGGTCGGACACACCGCCGGCGGCAGCGCCCACCAGCACACGCCATGGGCGTTCGGGCCAAGTGGTTTGTGCGAGAGCGGGCGCGGCCAAAGCTGTGGCCAGCAGCGCGCGGCGCGTGGCTTGGATCATGGCGTTTTCCTCCGGCCGGCAGCATGGCGCGCGCGGGGGCGGCACTACAAGCCCAGGCGTGCCCAGGCGGCGCGTTCCTCCAGCGCCGCGGCGGCGTCGCCCAGCAAGGAGAGGGGAAAGCGCCGACGCCGGGCGCCGATGGGCAGGAGCTTCGCGTCTTCGCCGAAGCGCCGGCGCGCTTCGCCATGCGCGTCGCCCAGGCCATCGGCCAGGCCCAGCTCGACGCCCTGGCGGCCGGTCCAGAAGCGGCCGGTGAAGAGCTGTTGCTCCGGCGCGCGCAGGCTGCGGCGGTTGCGCACCCAGGCCTTAAATTCCTCATGCAGCGCGTCGAGCAATTCGCGCTGCCGCGCCGTGTCCTCCGCGCGCGCCGGCGCGAAGGGGTCCAGGAAGGATTTCTCGTCCCCCGCCGTCGCCATGCGCCGCTCCAGCCCGAGCCGCGCGATCGCGTCCTGCGCGCCGAACCCCGCGCTGATCACGCCTATGGAGCCGATGATGCTGGCAGGATCGACGATGATCTCATCCGCCGCGCAGGCGATCCAGTAGCCACCGGATGCGGCTGCATCCTCCACGCAGGCAATCACCCGCTTCTCATGCTGCGCGGCCAGTTGCCGGATGCGCCCGGCCACCAGGCTGGATTGAACCGGCGAGCCACCCGGCGAACTCAGCGCCAGGAACACCGCCGGCGCGCGCTTGATCGCGAATGCCCGCTCCAGCGGCCCGTTCACCGAGGCGAGGTTGAGCGCACCGCCCAGCAGCCCGCCACGCCGCGCGGCGATCAGCCCCTCCAGGCGCACGAGCGGGATGAGAGGAGGGCGTTTGGTGAAGGGGATGCGCATCACCTGCACATGGCATAAACCTGCGACGATAAAAGGGGAGCTGCATGGCGCATGTGCTGGTGGCGGGCGCTGGCCCGGTGGGAATGGTCGCGGCGAGTTGCCTGGCCGATGCCGGGATCCGCGTGACGATCCTTGAGCAATCGCCCGACCTGCCGGATGATCTGCGCGCCAGCACGTTTCATCCGCCCACGCTCGACATGCTGGAGCGCTTTGGCGTGGTGCCGGCGATGATTGAGCAGGGCCTGGTTTGCCCCCAATGGCAGGTGCGTGACCGTGAGCGTGGGGCGATCGCGACCTTCGACCTGGGTGTGCTTAAGGCTGACACCAACCACCCCTACCGCCTGCAATGTGAGCAATGGCGACTGACGCGCATGCTCCGCGACCGCCTGGCCGCAGTGCCGCATGTCACGATGCAATACGATGCGCGCGTGGCCGATGTGACACAGGACGCGGATGGCGTGACGGTGCTGCTGGAGAATGGCGAGGCAGTGCGCGGCGACTTCCTGGTCGGTGCCGATGGCGCGCGCAGCGCGGTGCGAAAGGCGATCGGCGCGCAATTCGAAGGCCAGACGATCCCTGAGGTCTTCCTGACCCTATCCACGACCTTCGCCTTCCATGAAGTGATCGGGGCGCTGGCCAACATCGCCTACATCAGCGACCCGGTGGAGTGGTTCGTGCTGCTGCGCACCGCTTCGCTGTGGCGTCTTCTGCTGCCGACCGATGCCTCCGAGCCTGAGGAGGTCATGCTGTCCGAGGCGCGCATCCAAGCCCGCATGCAGGGCGTGCTGCCCACCGGCACGCCCTATGAACTGCGCCATCGCACTGCCTATCGCGTGCATGAACGCGTCGCGGATCGCTATGTGGTGGGCCGTGTCGCGCTGGCCGGTGACGCCGCGCATGTGAACAATCCGCTCGGCGGCATGGGCATGAATGGCGGCCTGCACGATGCCTTCAACCTGGCCGAAAAACTGATCGCGGTGATCCAGGGCGCCGATTCTGCGCTGCTCGCGCGTTATGAACGCCAGCGCCGCAAGGTGGCGCTGGAGGTGGTGCAGCAGCAGGCGCTGCGCAACCGCCAGATCATGAACCAGCGCGACGCGTCGGTGCGCGAGGCCTATTTCGACGAGTTGCGCGCCACGGTGGATGACACAGCGCGCCACCGCGCCTTCCTGCTGCGCGGCAGCCTGATCCAATCCCTGCGCGACCTGGAGAATGTGGCATGAGCGAGCTTGAAGTCTATGCGCGGCAGGGGATGGGCAATGCCTCCGGCTTCGGTGTCGCGCCCGCCCTGTGCATCGTGGATTTCGTGGTGGGCTTCGCCGACCCCGCGCATTTCGGCGGCGGCAATATCGCGCCCGCCATCGCGCAGACCGTGCATCTGCTGGCGCATGCCCGGGCGCGCGGTTGGCCGGTCGCGCACACGCGCGTCGTCTATGCCGATGACGGCTCCGATGCCGGCGTCTTCACCATGAAGGCGCCCAGCCTGCGCAAGCTGACCGAGACCTCGCCACTGTCGCAGATCGTGCCGGAACTGACGCCGCGCGCCGGCGAGCTGGTGGTGCGCAAACGCGGCGCCTCGGCATTTTTCGAAACCATGCTGTCGGGCTTCCTGCGCATGCACCGCGCGGACACGCTGGTGGTCGCGGGCTGCACCACCTCAGGCTGCGTACGCGCGACCGTGGTGGACGCAATGCAGCACGATCTGCGCACCATCGTCGCGTTGGATTGCGTGGGCGACCGCGCGATCGGTCCGCATGAGGCCAACCTGTTCGACATGGGCCAGAAATATGCGGACCTTTTGCCGTTGGCCGAAATCCTGGCGAAGCAGTGATGGAGACGGCGCTGCTGCGCAGCTTCGTCGCCGTCGCCGATACTGGCAGCCTGACGCGCGCGGCCGAACGGCTGATGATCGCGCAGCCCACCATCAGCCTGCAGATCAAGCGGCTGGAGGAGGCGCTGGGCCATCGCCTGCTAGACCGCTCGCCGCGGCACCTGCGCCTGACCGCTGAGGGCGAGACGCTGCTCTCCTTCGCGCGGCGCATCCTGGCGCTGTCTGATGAGGCGGTGGCGCAGCTTACGCAGCCGGATGTGGAGGGCCTGGTGCGGCTCGGCACGCCGGAGGATTTCGCGACCACGCATCTCTCGGGTGTGTTGGCGCGCTTCGCGCAGTGCCATCCGCGCGTCGCGCTGGAAGTCACCACCGACCTGACGCTGAACCTGATGGAACGCTTCCAGGCCGGCGAATTCGACGTGGTGCTGATCAAGCGCGAACC
>JAPLOK010000145.1 GCA_026400775.1 Alphaproteobacteria bacterium
GGATTCTCCGCGCGCAGGCGGGCGTCGAATTCCTGGTTGCTCTCCACCATGACGCCGCCGACGCGGTAGGGACCATAGAGAAACAGCGCCCCGCCAGGGCCCAGCACCGCGGCCGCCCCGCGCATCAGGCCCAATGTCGCGGCCCAAGGCGCGATATGGATCATGTTGATGCACAGCACCGCATCGGCCGTGACCGCCGGCCAGTCTCCGGCCGCGTCCAAGGCCAAGGGCGGCGCGATATTCGCCACGCCTTCGCACCAGGCTGCGATGGAAGCCCGTGCTTGCGCATCCGGATCCGAGGGCTGCACGCTCAGGTCAGGCCGCGCCTGCGCGATCCACAGCGCGTGCTCGCCACTGCCAGAAGCCACCTCCAGCAGGCGCGCGCCCTGTGCCAGCCGCGGCAGCAGCACGCCCAGGATGGGTTCACGATTGCGCGAAGCGGCCGGCGCGTAGCCAGCCGCGGCAGCAGCACGCCCAGGATGGGTTCACGATTGCGCGAAGCGGCCGGCGCGTAGCGGCGTTCATCGGTCATGGCGGTCACCGTCATGGAGATGGGTGATGCAAGCCGGCGCGTCGCCATGCCAGCCTACGGTCGGAGGATCCCAGCATGACCGATGTCGTCTTCCTGACCAACCGCAAGCGCGCTGACCCGGCGAGCGACCCGGCCAGCTACTCCGCCGAACCCGGCCCGCGCCTGGTCACCGGCATCGCGCAGGTCGAGGGCGCGAACCTCAAGAAGCGCCTCTCCGGCAGCATCGCCGCCATCAGCGCCACCGCCGAGGGCGCGCTGCACGCCGATGCCGCGGCCCGCATCGCGCAGGCCAAGCATGTGCTGTTCTTCGTGCATGGCTTCGCCAACAGCTTCCCCGACGCCATCACCCGTGCCGCCTTCGTGCGCGACTGGCTGGCGATGGAGGCTGGCCCGGCCCGCAGCACGTTGGTGGTCGCATTCTCATGGCCCTCGCCTGGCCAGGTCATCGGCTTCGACCAGGTGATGCCCAGCCTATCAACCGACCAGTTGGACGAGGTGGCCGAGGCCGGCGCCGTGCTGCCCGGCGCTGACGCCTATTTCGCCGACAAGGCGCGCGCGCGGGCCTCGGGCATGGCATTCCTCTCGGCGCTCGACCTGGTGCGCGGCGCGATGGGCGCGCCGCGGGCCGCGCGCAAATTCTTCCTGATGGCGCACAGCATGGGCAATGAATTGCTGGCCCATGCACTGGACCAGCCGCCGGCGCCGGACCTGCAGATCTTTGACGAGACCTTCCTGGTCGCGGCCGACGCAGAGGCCGCGCGCCAGCCGCCCTTGCCCAGCTGGCTGCGTTCCGCGGACGTCACCTCCGGCCGCGCCCACATCTACTTCAGCACGGCCGATAGCGTGCTGCGCATCAGCCATATCGTGAATGGCGCCGAGCGCCTGGGCTTCCTCGGCCGCGCCGGCATGGAGCAGGCCCACTCGCCGGGCTTTCGCTTCGTAGACTGCACGGCGACGCTGGATGACGACCGCTCGCCGACCGAGGGCAATGCCGGACATTGGTACTATCGCCGCGTGCCCTCGGTGCGGCGGGACATCGCGGCCGCCATGGCGGGCCAGGGGCCTGCCTTCGGGCTGACGGTGATCCCGAGCGCCAATCCCGCGCCGCCCCCGCCGCCTGACGGGCAGGGCGCCTAGAATTTTTCGGGATACAACCCGCGCAGCCCGGCCTCGCTTGCCTCGCAGCGCCCGCGTTCGGTGATCAACCCGCTCACCAGCCGCGCCGGCGTCACATCAAAGGCCGGGTTGGCCGCCGCACTGCCTGGCGCGGTCACCTGCACGCGGCGCAGCACGCCATCGGCATCCGGGCCGGTCAGATGTGTCACTTCCTCCGCCGCGCGCTCCTCGATCGGGATCTCGGCTACGCCATCGCTCACCCGCGGATCGAAGGTCGAATGCGGCAGCGCCACCCAGAAGGGCACGCCATTGTCCCGCGCGGCCAGCGCCTTGAGATAGGTGCCGATCTTGTTGGCCACATCGCCCTGCCGCGTCACCCGGTCGGTGCCGACAATGACGATATCCACCTCGCCATGCTGCATCAGGTGCCCGCCGGCATTGTCGGCGACCACCGTGTGCTTCACGCCATGCGCGCCCAATTCGAACGCCGTCAGCGCGGCACCCTGGTTGCGCGGTCGTGTCTCATCCACCCAGACACGCACATCAATGCCCGCATCATGCGCCTGGTAGATGGGCGACAGCGCGGTGCCGTAATCCACGGTGGCGACCCAGCCGGCATTGCAATGTGTCAGCACATTCACCCGGCCACGGCGGGCCGCGATCTCGGCCAGCAGTGGCAGGCCATGCGCGCCGATCAGGCGGCAGGTTTCCACATCATCATCGGCAATGGCGGCGGCTTCGTCATAGGCGGCGGCGGCGCGCGCGGCCGGCGGCAGCGGTGCAAGCCGCGCCACCATGCGCTCCAGCGCCCAAGCCAGGTTGATGGCGGTTGGGCGCGTGCGGCCCAGCATCTGGGCGGTCTCATGCAGCGCTTCAGGTGCCACCCGCATCGCCAGCGCCAGGCCATAGGCCGCGACCGCGCCGATCAGCGGCGCGCCGCGCGTCTGCATGGTGGTGATGGCGCGCGCCGCATGCTCGGCCGTCTCGAGCCGCAATTCCTCCACCCGCCAGGGCAGCCGCGTCTGGTCGAGGATGCGCACAGTCCAGCCATCCGCATCAAGCCAGACCGAGCGATAATTCTTGCCATTGATCTTCATGCGCGCCCCATGCCCGAGGTCGCGCTGGATGCCAAGTTACACGACCATGGCAGGCGCCGAGGCAGCCATCCAGCGCGCAATCCCCATGGCCTTCGCATCCTCATGCGGCTGGCCGATCACCTGCACACCCACCGGCATGCCCGCCACCGCCATGACCGGCACGCTCACCGCCGGGCAGCCCAGCGCCGAGGTCGCGGCATTGCAGGATGGATCGCCAGTGGGGCGCGGATTGGCGTCCGCACCCGGGGCATTGGGGTTCCAGTAGGGCGCGGGGCCTGGGCAGGCCAGCGCCAGCAACGCGTCATAGCGCGGTGCGATCGCGGCCTGGGCGGCGCGCATCGCGGCACGGGCCTGCATCGCCGCTATGTAGTCCTCCTGCAGCCAGGCGGCGCTCGAATCCAGCCGCGCGATCATGCGGCGCGATAGTTTCTCGCGCGGCAGGTTGCGGAAGGCCCAGCGATTCTCGAAGGCGGTAATCTTCGTGCCCACCGCCATGGCATCGGCGATCGCGGCTTCCAGTGCCGCCAATTCGGAGTCGTGCTCAGGGAACACCACCTCGACCGGCAGGGACTTCACGTAGCGAATGAAAGCCTCCTGGCTTGCGGCATCGATACGCGGCCAGCATTCGGTGCGCAGCACACCCAGGCGCGCTGGGCGCACAGGCTCGGGCGTCGTCAGCGGGCCGAGCAGGCCAGGCGTCCCGGGATCGCCGCCCACACGCCGGCTGATCTCGCGCGCCACCAGCCACGCATCCTGCGGCGAATTGGCGTGCGGGCCGGCGGTGGATTGGCTGGTGCCCTGGCGTTCGCCGCGATGCACACCGCCTTGCGTGGGCTTCAGCGCCCAGTTCCCGCAATAGGCGGCGGGGCGGATGATGGAGCCTGCCACCTGCGTGCCGATCGCCACCGGCACAAAGCCGGCCGCAACTGCTGCCGCACTGCCCGAGCTCGACCCGCCCGGCGTGCGGGCGATGTTCCAGGGGTTGGTGGTGGGGCCGGGTTCGCTCATGCCCAGTTCGGTGGTCACCGCCGTGGCGAGGATGATGGCCCCCGCCTCGCGCAGCGCCTGCACCATGGCGGAATCCCGCTTCGGCCAATTCCCCTCATAGGCGCGGCAGCCCATTTGCGTGGGCAGATTGGCGGTCTCGATCAGGTCCTTGATGGCGATCGGCATGCCATCGATGGGCGAGAGCGGCCGGCCCTCGGCGCGGCGCTTGGTCGCGG
>JAPLOK010000052.1 GCA_026400775.1 Alphaproteobacteria bacterium
CATCGGCGGCCCAACCGGCCGGCAGGCAGGCCAGGCCGCCTAAGCCGATGGCCAACACCGCCACCAGCGAGCCCGGCGCGCCGCCCGCGCCCGCCATCACCGCGACCCAGGCCCAGAAGGCGTAGAGCTCCCACATATGGCCGAAATAGCCGAGATAGGCCCAGCGAATGCCCGGCACGCGCCAGGCCAGAAGTGCCGCGCGCGGGCGGAAGGCCAAGGCGCGTGCGTGATGCGGCCCGAGCGCGCAGCCCGCCACCAGAAACGCGCCCAGCAAGGCGGCAGCCGAGGTGCCCAGCACGACCAGCTGCGCATCCGCGCCACCCAGCACCGCCAGCCCGTGCGGTGCGGCCGAGCCCAGCGTCAATGCGCCGACCAGCGCACCCACGATCAGCCCGCGCCGCGCGAGCGACCAGCCGACCGCGATCTTCATGCCCACCGGATAGGCGCCGGCCAGCGCCGCACCCACCAAGAAGCGCGAGCCGATCGCCGCCCAGCCATCGGGCGGCAGCAGCAGCAGCGCGGCATTGGCGCAGGCCGCCAGCACTGAAGCCGCGGCGAAGACCAGGCGCGGGTCGCGCCGGTCGGGCAGGCCGGTGATCGCCAGCGCCAGCGCGCCCACGACGAAACCCAGCTGCGTGGCGGTGGACAGCCCAGCCAGGGCAGCCGGCGCCACGCCCGCCGCCGCCGCCAGGCCCGGCAGCACCGCCGCGGCCGAGAACCAGACCGAGAGCACCAGCACCTGGCCCGCGATCAGCCGGGCGAGCGCGCCGGTCACGCCGGGTGCAGCTCGGCCACCGCGATGCCGGCCTCGCCGGCCACCGCGTAGTAGAGGAAGACGCGGCCCGCATCCTCGAGGATGCAGGGATCGCGCAGTTGGTTCACGCGCAAGTTGATGGCGCCGCGCCAGGAGCGTTCGAGCGGTTGATCGGCACCTTCCCAGGGATGCTCCGGGCGCAGAATCTCCTGCTCGTCTCGCGCGCGCCAATCCTGCCAATCGGCGCGCAGATCGATGGTGGAATGCAGAATGCGTTCAGGCGCATCGCCCACGCGCGTCCAGAAGACATGCGCGATGTCGCCGCGCACCAGCACCGCGGTATGGCGTTGATCCGCGCCGAACAGGGTCGGCCCGCGCTCGAAGCCGGACAGCCCATCGGCCGAGCGGAAAATGATGCCGGGCATGGCCAGCGCATAATGCCAGCCGCCATGGCGGAAGACGCGGAAATAGGAGGGGCCGAACAGCTCGGGCCGGGCGATGAAATGCACACCATCGTTGGAGATCGCGGCGCGCGTCTGCTGCCGCCGCCAGCCGGCCAAGCCATGGACATACATGATGATCCGCCGCCCGGCATGGTCCACATGCACATCCGGCGAGGCGATATGCGGCGTTGTCGCATCCTCCTGCGCATCGGGCACGCCGGGGGTGCCGGGCGGGGCCAGGCCGTCCAACCTGGGGCCGGGGGCGGCGCCGTCGGGCGCGGGTGGGGTGGTGGGGAACAGGCTCTGGGCCAGGTGCAGGCTGCCGGGCGGATGCACCCGCCAGGGGCCTTCGGGCCGATCGGCGAAAGCCAGCCGGATATATTCGCCCTTGTGGTCGGCGAAATATATCGCATAGCGGCCCGGTGCGCCGGCCAGCCAATCAGGCAGGCGGATCACCGAGGGGCCCTGGATATTGGCGCCCATGCGCGCATCCAGCCCCGGATGGATGACCGGATTGCCGGCCAGGCGTTCGGCGCGCCAGCTCATTCGGCGCGCAAGCCCAGCGTGGCGACAAGTTGGCCGAGTGCTGCATGCTCGCGGCGCATGCGTGCGGCCAGTTCGCCCGGCGAGAGCGGGAAGGGATCGGTGCCGACCACGTAGCGGCCGGTGAAACCGCGATCAGCGACCAGGGCCGCGACATCGGCGCCGATGCGCACGGCGATCTCAGGCGGGATGCCGCGCGGCGCGAAGAGACCCTGCCAGGCCGCGACCAGTGGCAGGTCAGCCGCGACATCGGCCATAAGCGGCACATCCGGCGTGGCTGGGATGCGCGTGTTGGCCGAGGTAGCGATGGCCACCAGCCGACCGGCCTGGATCATCGGCAGCGAGACCGAGCTGCTGTCCATCGTGAAATGCACCCGCCCGCCGACCAGATCCGCCAGCCCCGCGGCCGAGCTGCGATAGGGCACATGCTGCGCGGTGAAGCCGTAATGCCGCGCCATGATTTCCACATTGAGATGCGGCACCGTGCCGCTGCCGGCGGAATAGTAGAATAGCGGGTCACCCGCCACGCTGCGCGCGCGCGCCAGCGCCAGGAAGCCCGGCATGTCACGCACACCAAGCGCGGGATGTACCGCCAGATAGCCGGAGGAGACCGACACGCCGCCCAGCGGCGTCAGATCGGTATTGGGGTCATAGGGCGCACGTGCCAAATGCGGCGTGACGGTCAGCGCCGCCATCGCGATGAAGGCCAGTGTGTAGCCATCCGCGGGCGCACGCGCGAGCTGCGCGACACCCAGCGCCCCGCCCGCGCCCGGCTGGTTTTCCGGCACCACCACCTGCCCCCAGCGCGCGGCCAGCGCTTCGCCAAGTTGCCGGCCGATGCTGTCGGCGAGGTTGCCGGCGCCGTAGGGGATGATCAGCCGCACCGGTCGCGCCGGCCAGCTTTGTGCGAGTGCCGGCGTGGCCAAGGCTGCCAGGATGATACGGCGAGGCAGTCGCATGCCCGTCCTCTCTTTTTGCGTAGCCTTTCATGCGCGGGAGAGCGCGTCCAGCATGGACGGGCGGCGCGGCGCGGTTCACAAGAAAGGGGTGAAACATCCCCGCCCTGACCGCCGCCCTGGCCCCCGGCCCGCGCCCCGTGGCGATGAACCGCGCCAGCCCGACCCACGTGGCCCCGCGCCGCGTGGCCCTGGCCCGCGTGGCGCCGCATCGCGCGGCGCCGAACAACGCGGCCCAGAGCAGCGCGGCCCAGAGCAGCGCGGCGTTGACCCGCGCGGGCCGGACCCGCGCGGCTTTGGCCCGCGCCCGTCAGGCCCGCGCGGCCCGGCCCCGCGCACGCCCCATGCCAGCGAGGGCACGCCCAAGGGCATGCTGTGGATCCATGGCTTGCATCCGGTGGCGGCCGCGCTCGCCAACCCCACACGCCGCATCCGCCGCCTGCTGCTGACGCAGGATGCGCATGCCGAAATGACCCGCCGCGTGCCGCCGCCATGGTCTGTCGTGGCCGAACGCGTCGAACGCGCGCATTTCACCTTCCTGCCCGAGGATGCGCTGCACCAGGGCTGCGCCATGCTGGCCGAGGCGCTGGAAGGCCCGGACATCACCGATGCGCTGGTGCGCCCCGGCCCCGTGCTGCTGCTCGACCAGGTGACGGACCCGCGCAATGTCGGCGCCATCCTGCGCAGCGCGGCCGCCTTCGGGGCCGCGGCCGTGGTCATGCAGGACCGCCACGCGCCGCCCGAGACAGGGGCGCTAGCGCGCGCCGCATCCGGCGCGCTGGAACTCGTGCCGATCATCCGCGTGGTCAATCTCAGCCGCGCCATCGAGGAATTGAAGCGCCTGGATTGCTGGGTGGTGGGGCTGGATGGCGATGCGCGGACCACGCTGGCCGGCGCGAAGCTGGGCTCGCGCCGTGTCGCACTGGTCCTCGGCGCGGAAGGCGATGGCATGCGCCGGCTGACGCGCGAGCATTGCGACGAGATCTGCCGCCTGCCGATCCGGCCCGAGATGGAAAGCCTGAATGTCTCGGCCGCCGCGGCGGTGGCGCTGTACGAACTGGGGAGGGAATGATGAGCGTGGATGCGATCCTGGCCGCGCGCCGGGGCAAGACGGTTCTGGCGCCGCTGGCTGATGCGCCCGCCGATGTCGCGGCCGGCTACGCCTTGCAGCATCAGGTGGCCGCCGCCATGGGCGCGCTGCCGCCGGCGGGCTTCAAGATCGGCGCGACGACGAAGCAGATGCAGGATTATCTCGGGCTGAGCGGCCCGGCGGCGGGCTTCGTGCCGGCCGGCTCGCTCAATGCCTCGCCGCTCTCGGTTCGCTTCGCGGATTTCCTCGCACCCGGCGTGGAATGCGAGATCGCGGTGCGGCTCGGCGCCGACCTGCCCGCCGCCCCCTGCACGCCCGAAGCCGCGCGGGCCGCCGTGGCCGAGGTGATGGCGGCGATCGAGATCGTGGAAAAGCGCTATGGGGACCTCGCCGAACTCGGCACGCCCACGCTGATCGCCGACCAGGTGTTTCATGCATCGGGCGTGCTGGCGGCGGCGGGCGACTGGCGCGCGGTGGACCTCGGCGCCACGCGTGGCGAGATCTGGATCGATGGCGTCTCACGCGGGGCCGGCCATGGCCGCGACCTGCTGGGCCACCCGATGCAGGCGCTGGCCTGGCTGGCCGGCTCACCGGCCGCGCAGGTATTTGGCGGGCTGAAGGCCGGCCAGGTGGTCTGGCTCGGCTCGGTCACGCCGCCGATCTGGCTCGATGGCCCCTGCGAGGTGCGGGTGGCCTATGAGGGCCTGGGCGAGGCGCACGTCACTTTCGGCTGATCCGCCGCCGCGGCGGCAGCTTTCGTGCTACCCATGCTCGCGCCCCCCTGGCGCGGAGCATCCATGCCGATCACAGCCTATCCGCAGCGCCCTCCAGGCGCTGCATGAGCGCGGCCGCACCCAGCGAACCGCCCCGCCATTTCTTCGCCGCCTGCCGCGGCCTGACCGGCGGCTATTGGACCGATCCCGGACAATGGCGCGCCCGTCTGCTGACCGGCGCGCTGGCGCTGCTGGTCATCATCCAGGCGGGCCTGGCCATCCGGTTGAACATCTGGTCGGCAGATCTGTTCGACGCGTTGGAACGCCGCTCCACCGAACACGCCATCGCCCAGGTCGTGATCTTCCTGCTGCTGCTGCTGGGCATGATGCTGGCCAATACGCTGCATGTGCTGGTGCGCCGGCAATGGCAGATCGACTGGCGCCGCTGGCTCACCCGCCGCGTGCTGGACCGCTGGATGGCCGAGGGCCGCCACTACCAGGCGGAGCTGATCCCCGGCGACCACGCCAACCCCGATGGCCGCATCGCCGAGGATATCCGCATCGCCACCGAACACACGGTCGATATGGCCAGCAGCCTGCTCTATTCCGTGCTGGTGCTCTTCGCCTTTGTGGGCATCCTGTGGTCGCTGTCGGGCCTGGTGGTGCTGGGCGGTGTCGGGCTGCCGGGGCATCTGGTGCTGCTGGCCTTCGCCTATGCCGGCATTGGCGCTGCCATCGCCTTCATGCTTGGCCGGCCACTGGTGCGCGCGACCGATGCACGGCAAACGCGTGAGGCTGATTTCCGCTTCAGCCTGGCCCTGGCGCGGGCAGCGGGCGAACCGATCGCGATCGCGCGCGGCGAAGCCCGCGAACGGCAAAGGCTGGGCGATGTCTTCGCGGCCATGCTGCCCTCATGGCGCGGGCAGACCATCGGCCTGGCGCGGCTGGCTGCCTTCTCGGCCGTGCATGGCACGCTGGCCGGCGTGCTGCCGCTGCTGGTCGGCACGCCGCGCTTCCTGGACGGCTCGCTCTCGCTCGGGCGGCTGATCCAGTCGGCGGCCGCCTTCCAGCAGGTCACCGGCGCGCTGTCCTGGCCGATCGACAACCTGGCCCGGCTCGCGGAATGGCGTGCCTCGGTCGAGCGGGTTCTGGCGCTGGAGGACGCGGTGGAGACCGTGGCGCAGGAGGCCGCGCGCCGCGGCGAGACGGCGATCAACCTCGACCGCAATCCCGGCTCCTGGATCGGTGCGCAGGAATTGTCGGTGGCCGCCCCCGACGGCACCGCCATCCTGCCGCCGCTGACGCTGTGGGTGGAGCCTGGTGAGCATATTCTGGTCGATGGCGATGCCGAGCCGATGGACACGCTGTTCCGCGTACTCGCCGGCATCTGGCCCTGGGGCCGCGGCATGCTGGACCTGCCCGATGAGGCCAGCATGATGGCCGTGGGCGCACGGCCCTTCCTGCCCGAGGGGCGGCTGCGCGATGCGCTGATCTTCCCCCAATCCCCCGACGTGCAGGACGAGGCGACGCTGCTTGCGGTGCTGGACAGCGTGGAACTGGGGTACCTGGCGCCGCGCCTGGACGAGCACGCCGATTGGGGGCGCATCCTGGGTGCCGCCGAATTGCAGCGCATCTCCTTCGCGCGGATGCTGCTGCGCCGGCCCGGCTGGATCGTGCTGGGCCACGCGACCGACGCGCTGGGCCAGGAGCATGCGAACCAGTTGCTGCGGCTGCTGACCAACGCCCTGCCCCAGGCCGGGATCGTGATGATCAGCCGCCATGACGGGTCGAATGCGATGTTCTCGCGCCGGCTGACGCTGGAACGCTCAGCCAGCGGGGAAGTGCTGCTGACCGAGGTCTATGCCCGGCGCCAGGCCGCCCGACGGCCCAAGCCCCGCGCGCTGCCGGTGGTGGACCGGCTGCGCGAGGGGTTCGTCACGCCGCCCTTGCCGTGATCAGCGCATCACCGCGACGTCGATCACTTGCCCCCCCCTTGGCAGGCCGGTGATCGCGCCGCGCGTGGCGATGGCGCCGCTCTCCAGGTTCAGCATGTGCAGCGCGCCGTCGGCGATCAGGATGCCCTGGTTGCCCTAGGCCAGGATGTCGAAGGCGGCGGTGCCGCCGGGCAGCGGCACCGACAGGCGCGCCCGCGGTGCCTGCACGCCGTCATTGGGCGGGTTCTGCACATTCAGCGCATTCTGCGCGGCGTCGATGGTCAGCAGCATGGTGGCCGTCGCACCCTGCATGGAGTTGGTATAGGCGCCGGCGATGACACGCGGCATCACCTCGCCCAGCGCGCCGGGGGCGTTTTTCAGCCGGCCATCTTGCACCGCCTCTCCGGTCTCGACATTCACGCGCAGGTTCTGCCCGTCCATCGCCATCACGCGCAGCCGGTTGGCGACCGGGTTGAAATCCACCACCGCCCGGCCGCCGGGCTGGAAGGGCAAGTTCAGACGCGAGACCTGCGTGGCGCGACCATTGGCCGGGTCGATGGTGACGATCTGCCCGCGATCGGTCACGCCATAGAGCCTGCCATCCTGCGGCCGCTGGTCGATGCCCACCACCTGGCCATCGGCGCCGGTGATGCGCGCGGGCGCCATGGCGCGGCGGGTTTGGCTGTCGATGCGCAGCAGCTGGTTGTCGGCGGTCAGCGCCAACAGGGTGGTGGCCTGGGCGGCCTTTGCGCCAAGCAGGGCGGTCGCGGCCAGCAGGGCGGCGCGAAGGGTCTGGGTCATGCGGTCTCTCCGTGGCGTGGTGCGGGGAGGCAACCGCCCCGCTGACTGCACAACGCACGGCCCGGCGCCACGGATGCAGCATGACGGAAACGTCAGGCGGGGCGGTTGCGCGCAGGCCGCGCACATGCGGTGATCAGCCACGGAGGACGCAACGCATGACATCACTGTGGCAACGCAATGCCAGCGAACTGGCAACCCTCACACGCTCGGGCGAGGTCAGCGCCGAGGCCGCGGTGCGCGCCGCGATCGAGCGCATGCGCGCGGTCAACCCATCGCTGAATGCAGTGGTGACCGACCTGTCGGAGAGTGCCATCGCACGCGCCCGCGCACTCGATGCGCAGAAGGGCCCGAAAGGCCCGCTGCATGGCCTGCCCATCACCATCAAGATCAATATCGACCAGAAAGGCGAGGCCAGTTCCAATGGCGTGCTGGCCTTCAAGGATGCGCGCGCGCCGGGCGATGCGCCCTTGGTGAAGAACCTGCTCGATGCCGGGGCGGTGGTGATCGGGCGCACCAATGTGCCGGAATTCTCGCGCCGCTGCGAAACCGACAACCCGATCTATGGCCAGACCTGGAACCCCTGGGGGCGGCATGTCAGTGCAGGCGGTTCCTCAGGCGGCGCGGGTTCGGCGGTGGCGGCGGGCATCGGCGTGCTGGCACATGGCAATGACATCGGTGGGTCATTGCGCTTTCCGGCGGCCGGCAACGGGGTGGTGACGGTGAAGCCCGGCTTGGGCCGGGTGCCGGTCTACAACCCCTCGGCCAAGGTGGAGCGCGGGCTTCTCGCACAACAAATGTCGGTGCAGGGGCTGCTGGCGCGTTCGGCGCGCGACCTGCATCTGGCGATGCCGCCGATGATCGCGGCCGATGCGCATGACCCCTTCCATGTGCCGCTGCCCTGGCGCGGGCCGGCGCTGGAAGGCCCGATCAAGGTGGGCTTCAGCCGTGCCGTGGTGGATTTGCCGCTGGACCCGCAGGTCGAGAAGGCGCTGCTGGCCACGCGCGATGCGCTGGTCGATGCCGGCTATGTGGTCGAGGAGATCGAACCACCCTCACTGGCCGAGATCGCGCGCGAGGGCCGCACAGCGCTGATGACCGAGAGCTATCATTTGATGAGCGAGGACATCGCCAAATACGGCTCGCCCGCCATCGCCGCCGTCTTCGAGGGCAATTACCGCCGCACGCCGCGCGTGGAGATGGCCGAATACCTGCAGATGCTGGCCCGCCGCACCCAATACGCCCGGCAATGGTCGCTGCTGATGGCGGAATATCCGCTGTTCCTCTCACCCTTCTTCGCGCAGCCCTTCTATGCGCCGGGCCGCGATATCCAGGGCGAGCAGGGGCTGCGCGAGAGCATCGGGCAGAGCAATTGGTCGATGCTGGGCAATTACCTGGGCCTGCCGGCGGGCACGGTGCCGGCAGGACTCAGCCAGCATCCGGAAGGGCCGAAGCCGATTGGCGTGCAGATCCTGGGGGCACGCTGGCGGGAGGATCTGGTGGTGGATGCGATGATCGCGGTCGAGGACCGCCTGGGCACGCTCTCAGCGCAGCTTTGGGCGCGGATGGGCTGAAAGCGCTAAACGCTCAGCCCTGC
>JAPLOK010000371.1 GCA_026400775.1 Alphaproteobacteria bacterium
AGGGGCGGAAGTCATTGGCGCCGATCCAGACGATGACGACCTGGGCTGCTTCGCGCGCGCGGGTCTGCTGCACGGTGGCGACCCAGTCATGTTCGTCTGAGCGGGTGAGGCCGGTGGCGTGGCGGGTGCCGTTCAACGCGCGCAGGTCTTCGCGCCGACGCAGCAGCGGATGGGTGGTCAGCCACAGGCCTTGGGCCAGGCTGTCGCCGAAGAACTGAATGTTAACCCTGCTCGGCAATTCTGGCCCAGGCGGTGCGGGCGGCGGCGCGGGGGTTTCGGTCGCTTCCGCAACGACAGGGGCTTCCGCATGCGCCTGCGCCACCCAGACCGCGGGCCCGAGCAGGGGGATAATTCGTCGATTAATCAAGACCATATCCCGCAACCCTTCAGGCGCCATCACCAAACGCTGGACAAGCAAGCGCGTCGCCACTACCACCATGAAGGATTGAACATGATGCACCGCAAGCCATCAATGGCCGGGGCCGCGACAGCAACAAAAACTTGTGTTGCGCCAAGTATCGCCCGCCGCGCCTTCGTCACTGCACTGGGTCTCGGTCTCGCTGGTTGCCAGCGCGGCGATGCCAATGCCGGCAGCATGGCGGGCAGCTTCCGCTCGCTGCGCGACATGGCCGCCTGGGACCCAGCGCGCGCCGTGGCGCCCGAACCCATCCAGCAGGCCGCCTGGACGGGCGATCCACTGACACCACTGCGCCGCGGGCTGACCGAATTGCAGCGCCGGCAGCGGCGCGAACCCATCAGCATCATCCAGTTCGGCGACAGCCACACCGCATCCCCCGCGCTGGTGCCGCGGCTGCGGGAATTGTTCCAGTCGCGCTATGGCGCCGTGGGCCCCGGCATCCTGCCGCCGGGAACCGGGCCGCGCTTCACCCGCCCGGCCCTTGTCCAGGCCGTCCAACAGGGCCAGTGGAACGGCAGCTCGGCCCTGCGCGTACCGGGCGCCTTCAGCATCTCGGGCTATCGCCTGCGTGGTGAGGGCGCGGGCAGCAGCGTCACCCTGCGCAGCACGGAAAGCGATGGCTTCGACACCTTCCGGCTGGAATTCCTGATGCAGCCAGGCGCCGGCCGCTTCCGGCTGCTCGTGGATGGCGAAAGCGGGCCGGCGCTGCCCACCAGCAGCAACACCACGCGGGCCTATCCGCTGGTCTTCCAACCGCCCGGCCGCCACCGCGAGGTTACGCTGGAATTGCTGGGCGATGGCCCGGTCGAATTGCTGGGCTGGGGCATGGAGCGCCGCGGCCCGGGCGTGCTGGTCGAGGGCTTCGGCCTGAATGGCGCGACCATCGACATGCTCGCCAACCTCGACCCGACCATGCTGCGGACCGCATTGTACCATCGCAACCCCTCGCTGGTGGTGCTGGCCTTTGGCACCAATGAGGCGGTCAGCCCGCGCATCACGCGCGACGCCTATGCCGCGCAGCTGACCGAACGCGTGCGAACCATCCGCCGCATGGCGCCCGGCGCGGGCGTGGTGCTGATGGGCGCGCCCGATGCCGCGCGCCGCGCCGGGCGCGGCCAGGGCTGTGCCGCCTGGTCGCCGCTGCCGGGGCTGGATGACGTGCGCGCCGCCCAGCGCGCCGTGGCGCGGGCAGAAAACATCGGCTTCTGGGACTGGGGCAGCATCACCGGTGGGGTCTGCGGCCTGAACGCCGCCACCCGCGCCAGCCCGCGCCTGGTGCAGGATGACCATATCCACTTCACCACCGAGGGCTATCGCCTGACGGCAGAGCGATTTTTCACCTATCTGACCGGCAGCTCGGCCATGGCCTGATGGCGGCGCGGGCAAACCCCACGCACAATAGGCTCGTATGCTGTTCCCGACCGGCGTCTTCGCAATCTTCTTCCTGCTGGTCTTCGCGGGCCATTGGGCACTGAACCGCTGGCCGCTGGCCAACCGGTTGTGGCTGCTGGCGGCCTCGTTCGCCTTCTATGCCTGGTGGGATGTGCAGCTGTGCCTGCTGCTGCTGGCCGTGGGCGTCTGGGCCTGGGGCATTGGGCGGCTGGTGGAGGGGCGCGGCGGGCACCTGCTCTGGCTGGGCGTGGCTGGCGTGCTGGCGGTCCTTGGCCTGTTCAAATACGCGGATTTCTTCCTGGAGGAAGTCGCTGGCCGCTTCGCCCTGGCCTTCGGGATGGAGGCGCCATCGCTGCTGGGCCTGGTGCTGCCGGTGGGCATTTCCTTCTACTGCTTCCAGGCGATTTCCTACATGATCGATGTCTCGCGCCGCGACACCGCGGCCGAGCGCGCGCCGCTGAACGTGGTGCTGTATCTGGGCTTCTTCCCGCATCTGGCCGCTGGCCCCATCGTGCGTGCGGCGCATTTCCTGCCGCAGCTGGCAGCCCGCCCCGATCCGCGCATGGTGCCCTTCATCATGGCCGGGCTGCTGATCCTGGGCGGACTGGCCAAGAAGCTGTGGCTCGCCAACACGCTGGCCACCGAATTGGTCGACCCCACCTTCCGCGACCCTTCCGCCCTGTCTGCCTCCGAGGCGCTGCTCGCCATCTACGGCTATGCCGCGCAGATCTACTGCGATTTCTCCGCCTATTCGGACATGGCGATCGGCGTGGCGGCCCTGCTCGGCTATCATTTCCCGCGCAATTTCGACCAACCCTATCGCGCCACATCGCTGCGGGATTTCTGGCAGCGCTGGCATATCAGCCTGTCCTTCTGGTTCCGCGACTATGTGTACAAGCCCTTGGGCGGCAACCAGCACGGCAAGCTGCTGACAGCGCGCAATGCGTTTCTCGCCATGGTGCTCTCGGGCATCTGGCATGGCGCGGCCTGGACCTTCCTGCTCTGGGGCGCGCTGCATGGCGCGGTGCTGGTGATCGAGCGCGCACTCGGCCTGATCCCGCGCCCTGACGCACCCGCCTGGCGGCGCTGGGTCGGCATCCTTGTCACCTTCCACATCGTCTGCCTGGGCTGGGTGCTGTTCCGCGCCGGTGACATGGCCACCGCAATGGGCATGCTGGAGGCGCTGACGCGCTGGGAGCAGCCGACCGAGCGCGCGCTGGGCTGGCTGGTGGCGATCATCGCCGTGGCGCTCGCGCTGCACGCCCTGCCGCCGCGCTGGACGGAAAGGCTCGAAGCACGCCTCGCGCCCTGGCCCGCGCCTGTGCTGGGCCTAGCCTTCGGCTTGGCGCTGGTGGTGATCCTGACGCTCGGCCCTTCCGGCGTCGCCCCCTTCATCTATTTCCACTTCTGAGCGGAGGCACGCATGCGCCAACCCTGGCTGCCCGATTCGCCTC
>JAPLOK010000276.1 GCA_026400775.1 Alphaproteobacteria bacterium
CCGCCAGCACCGCCAGGATCGATACACCGGCCGCGATCAGCGCATAGCGCAGGACCATCCCCAACACGCGGTCCATGCGCGTGGGTGCGGGCTGGCGGAATTCGCCCTCCGGCGTCAGGTCAAGGGTGGGGCGCTTGTGGTCCATGTCGGCAATGTTGCGCGCCCGCCATGTCGTTTCAAGGCGTGTGCGGTGTTGCCGACTGTTGCGGGCGCACCAGCAGCGTCGTGCCGTCGACGCCGGCAACCACCACGGCGCTGCCGGGTGCCGCGGGTTCCAGCAGCCGCGCCGGCCAGTCGCTGTCGCCCAGGCGCACACGCGCGCCTTCAGGCTCGTCGCTGATCAAGCGTCCGATGCGGCCGGCCAGGCCGGTTTCAGGCGCGTTCACCCGGGTCACCGTGCGCCGCCGCGTCATCGAGACGCCAATGCCCGCGGCCAATGCCACCAGGAACAGCGCCACCGCCGGCGCGAAGCCGAACTCCAGCGCCATCACGGCAAGCCCCGTCAGCACCGCGGCCAGCCCGACCCAGACCAGGAAGACGCCGGGCAACATCATCTCTGCGCAGAGCAGCACCAGGCCGCCACCCAGCCAGAAGGCCCAGGCCGGGAGCATCATGTGTTGGGCACCGAACGCGCAGGCGGGCGGGCCGCCGGGGCGGCGCCTTCGGGCTGCTGACGCATGAACTCCATGGCCTGGGCGATGGCCCCTGCCATGCCCGCACTTTCCATCGGCACGATCACCAGCTTCTGCGCGGGGTTCTGCGCCAGATGCGCGAAGGCTGCGATGTATTTGTCGGCGATGAAATAGCGCAGCGCGGCATCACCGGTCTCCGCGGCCGCTTCCGCCACCAGCCGGGTGGCGCGGGCTTCCGCTTCGGCCAGGCGTTCACGCGCTTCGGCATCGCGTTGGGCGGCTTCGGCGCGGCCTTCGGCGGCCAGGATCAAGGCCTGTTTCTCACCCTCCGCGCGCTGGATTTCCGCCTGGCGGTCACCCTCGGCTTTCGCGACCGTGGCGCGGCGTTCGCGCTCGGCGGTCATTTGCAGGTTCATTGCGCGGATCAGGTTATCCGGCGGCTCCACCTTGCGGATTTCCACGCGGCTGACCTTCACGCCCCAGGGGTCGGTGGCACCATCCAGGATTGTCAGCAGCGAGGAATTGATCCGCTCGCGCCCCGAGAGTGTGGCGTCCATCTCCATCTCGCCGATCACCGCGCGGATATTGGTCATGGCGATGGCCGACAGCGCCTGTTGCAGGTTCTGCACCGCATAGGCCGCCTTCTCCGGCGACATGACGCGGTAATAGACGATGCCATCCACCGCGACCGAGGCATTGTCCTTGGTGATGACCGATTGCTCGGGGATGTCGAGCACCACCTCCTGCACATTCAGCTTGCGCCCGATGCGGTCGATGAAGGGAATGATGAGGTGCAGGCCGGGTTCGATCAGCCGGGTGAAGGCGCCGAAGCGTTCCACCGTCCAGACCTCTCCCTGCGGCACGGTGCGGATGCCCTGGGCCACGGCGAAGATCGCCAAGACCAGCAGGATGACCAGCACAATGCTGGCGGCATCGATGATCATGGCTGCCGCCCGTGCTCCGCACTGCGCCAGAGTGCCGCGTCCATCAGGATGGGCGCCAGGGCATTGGCAATGGCATCGAGCAATGCCGCGCCCTTCTCGGCACTGGCGCGGCGCGCATCGCCGATCACGCCGGTCTGGCTGACATGGGCGAAGCTGCGCCGCACCGACAGGCCGCGCGGCTGGCCCGCGACGCGGTTGGTCATCGGGCCGAAGGCACCGGCCATGCGGTCGTCGCGCACGCAGCCTTCCGTCAAATGCAGCATCAGGCTGGTCTCGGCCTCGCAGGCATGCATCAGGCCCGGCTGGTCTTCGAGCAGTGGCTCGATCGCCTCGGGCACGATATGCCAATAGGTGCCGCCCATCACCGCAAGCCCCAGGTCACGGCCGATTTCAGTAACGGCGATGTCGATCGCCGCCGTGTTGCCGCCATGCGCATTCAGCAGGAACAGCCGCGAAAACCCATGCCGCGCAACCGAGGCCGCGATGCCCTTCAGCACCGCCAGGAAGGTCGGCTGGTCAAGCGTGATGGTGCCGCCAAAGGCCATGTGGTGTTCCGCCAGGCCATGCCACACGACGGGCAGCACCACCACGGGCTCGCCCGCCTCGTCCAGCCTGTCGGCGGTGGCCCGCGCCACGGCGCCGCCGAGAACCATGTCGGTGCCGGTGGCCATGTGGGGGCCGTGCTGCTCCAGGCTCGCAACAGGCAAGATGACAAGCGCATCGGCCTTCGCGGCCTCACGCAGTTCGGGCGCGGTCAGGCGCATCCATTGGGTTTCTGGCATGGCCGAAGTGTGGCGCGTTCGGGTCAGGTGGTGAAGGGGTTTCTAGCTGGCCATGGCCTGCCGGGAAAGTGGCGGGCGCAGACCGCTCAGGCGTGCGCGGACCCGGCGAGGCCTCGCGGCACTATGTCATCTTCATCGCCGAGGGGCTGCGCTTGGATCCGCGGCGGCGGGTCACTCCGCCGCCTGCTTCTCCGCCTCTTTCTCGGCCCGCAGCAGCGCTGCCCGGCTTTCCACCAGGTTCACCAGGTGCTCCACCATGTCGTCGCTGGTGGTGGTGTGGTCCTGCTTGCCCGAGGCATAGACCATGTGCTTGCCGGCGCCACCGCCGGTCAGGCCGATATCGGTCATCAGCGCCTCACCCGGCCCATTCACGACGCAGCCGATGATCGACAGCGTGATCGGCTCCTCGATATGCGCGAGCCGGTCTTCCAGCTTGGCCACCGTCTTGACCACATCAAAGCCCTGCCGCGCGCAGGAGGGGCAGGAAATCACCTTCACGCCACGGTTGCGCAGGTGCATGGATTTCAGGATTTCCCAGCCGACGCGGACCTCTTCCTCGGGATCGGTGGACAGTGACACGCGCACCGTATCGCCAATGCCCGCCCAGAGCAGATTGCCCAGGCCGATGGCGGATTTCACCGTGCCCGTGCGCTGCCCGCCGGCCTCGGTGATGCCGATATGCAGCGGGTGGTCACAGGCATCGGCCAGTTGCTGATAGGCAGCGACCGCCAGGAACACATCGGACGCCTTCACACTGATCTTGAACTCATGGAAGTCGTTCTGCAGCAGGTGGTCGGCATGCCACAGCGCGGATTCGACCAGCGCATCGGGGTTGGGCTCGCCGTATTTCTCGAGCAGATGCGGCTCCAGGCTGCCGGCATTCACGCCGATGCGGATGGCGCAGCCATAATCCTTCGCGGCCTTGACCACTTCCTTCACGCGTTCGGCGCTGCCGATATTGCCGGGGTTGATGCGCAGGCAGGCAGCACCCGCCTTCGCCGCCTCGATCGCGCGCTGATAATGGAAGTGGATGTCCGCCACGATCGGCACATTCACCTCGCGCACGATCTCGGCCAGTGCGGCGGTGCTTTCCTTGTCCGGGCAGCTCACGCGCACGATGTCCACGCCGGCCAGTTCGCAACGGCGGATCTGCGCGATGGTCGCCTCGGCGTCATGCGTGAGCGTGTTGGTCATGGTCTGGATGGAGATCGGCGCATCGCCGCCGACGGGCACTTTGCCCACCATGATGGGGCGCGCCTTGCGCCGGGCGATGTACTGATAAGGGCGGAAGCCGGCCATCTGCGGGTCCTTCGGAAGCGTTGCCGCCTATATGGCAGGACGGCGGCCGAAACCCAAGATGTCAGGCGGTGCGGGCGGCCCCGCCGGCCTTGCGGGCCTGCCAGAACAACAGCGCCGCCGCAGCCAGCAGGGTCGGGATGACGGCCATGTTCATTGCCGTCCAGCCCCAGCGCGCATGGGCGTAGCCCGACAGGAACGCCGTGCAGGCCACGGTGCCGAAGACGATCACGTCATTGGCGGTCTGCGCCCGAATCCGCTCGGCCGGCGCGTGGCTGGTGGCGAGCAGCGCGGTCGCCCCCACGAACATGAAGTTCCAGCCCACGCCCAGCATCATCAGGCCGACGATGAAGTGCCAATAGGTGACACCCGCCAGCGCCACGAAGGTGCAGGCGGCCGTCAACAGCGCGCCCACGATCATGATCGGGCGCATGCCGAAGCGCGTGATCAGCCGCCCCGTCACGAAGCCCGGCGCGAACATCGCCACCGCATGCCACTGGATCACGCTGGCCGAAGCCGAGACGCCAAACCCGCACAGCATCATCTCGAGCGGTGTCGCGGTCATGATCAGGTTCATCGTGCCATAGGCGACCAGCCCGGCGACGGCGGCCGCGACAAAGCCCGGCCGCGCGATGATGGTGGAAATGGGCGTGTTGTCCTTGATGCGCGGTGGCGGCGGCGGCAGGCGCGTGCCGGCCAGCAGGAACAGGCAGGCCAGCGGCAGGATCGCGATGGTCAGATAGGTGCCCAGGAACAGCAGGGGCGCGAGCGATTGGTAAGTGTGCTTGACCAGTTCCGGCCCGGCCAGCGCCGAGATGATCGGCCCCGCCATCACCAGCGAAATCGCCCGCGCGCGGTATTCGGGCGAGGCCACTTCGCTGGCCGCGAAGCGGTAATGCTGCGCGATGCCAAAGCCGATGCCAGCGAAAACCGCACCGATATTGTAGACCAGGAAGCTGCCGTAATAAACGCCAGCGGCGAACACCACGCAGCCCAGGAAGGACGCGACCGCGCCGGCCGAAAACCCCGCCTTGCGCCCGAAGCGCGCGAAGATGAACCCGGCCGGGATGCTGGCCGCCATCACCGCCGTCATCTGGATCGCGATCGGCAGCGTGGCCAGCGCCGCATGCCCCGTCAGGCTGTGCCCCACCAGCGGCGCCATCGCCACCTGCCCCACCACCGAGGCCTGCATGAGCGCCTGGCAGAAGAACAGGCGCCAGACGGTCACGCGCATTTCACTATCGGTCAAAGGTGGCTCCATCCCTGGCGCGGCAGGCTCATGGGCTGGCCTGCGGCGTCGAGCACGGTGACGGTGGGTGCGCCTTCTGTGAAGTGTCCTATGCGCGTGGCCGCCATGCCTGGCGGCGCGGTGCCGGGGCGGCAGGCGAAGAGCAGTTCGTAGTCATCGCCGCCGGTGATCAGCGTGGCGATGTCCGCATCCGCCGCGCCGAGCGGCACATCGGCGGCCCGCAGCACCGCCCCGCAGCCTGAGGCGCGGCAGAGATGCCCGAGATCCTGCACCAGCCCATCCGACACATCCATGCAGGCGGTGGCGATGCCGCGCAGGGCGCGCCCCTCGGCCAGGCGCGGCGTGGGCAGACGGTAGCGGGTGGCGAAATAGCCATCCGGGTCGGCCAGCTGGCCGCGCGCGGCGGCCAGGCCCAGCACGCCATCGCCGATGCGGCCGGTGACCCAGAGTTCGTCGCCAGGGCGCGCGCCATTGCGGCGCAGCGCGGCGCCGGGTGCGACCATCCCCAGGATGGTCAGCGAGAGGGTCAGCGGCCCGGGCGTGGACACGGTGTCGCCGCCCAGCACGGCCAGGCCGTATTCCGCCTGGTCCAGCGCCATGCCGGCCGCGAAGGCAGCCACCCATGCATCGGCCGTGCCATGCGGCAGGGCGATGGTCATCAGATAGGCCAGCGGATCCGCGCCCATCGCCGCGAGGTCGGACAGATTCACCCGCAGCAGCTTGCGCCCGATCGTCTCGGGCGGGTCATCCTCCAGGAAATGCACGCCGGCGACCATGGCATCGGCCGCCAGCACCAATTCGCGGCCTGCTGGCGGGGTCAGCAGCGCGGCGTCATCGGATAGTGCCAGGGCGCCCGCTCCGGCCAGCGGCAGGAAATGCCGCGCGATCAGCGAGAATTCGGGCGGTAGCGTGAGAGGCGGCTTGCTCATGGCCGCGGGTCGGCTGCGCGGATCTTTTCCGCTCCGGCAGCGTTGCCGGCCTTGCCGGATCGAAAAATCCCTCGCTCATCCTCACCCGCCGGCATGAGCAAACCACCTCACATGAATTCGTCGGGCCGCAGGCTGCGCGCCAGCGAATCCATCACGCCGGCGGCAAAACGCGGCTCCTCACCGGACAGGAAGCCATGCGCGATGTCGAGATATTCGCGGATGATGACCTTGGCCGGCGGCTCGGGCAGGTCGCGCAATTCGGCGGCGGCGGCGCGCAGCAGGGCGCGCAGCACCGGGTCCAGCCGCGCGAAAGGCCAGTTGGAGGCGAGATGCGCGGTGATGATCGTATCCAGCCCCGGCGCATCGGTCGCGGCCTTGCGCATGATGGCGACGAACAGCGCCACATCGGCATCCGAGACGCGCCCTTCCTCGAAGCCCTCGCCCGGCGCGGGGCCAAGCCGGTGGCGGACGAATTGCGCGATGACGGGTTCCAGCCCGTCGCCATTGGCTTCCGCCTGGAACAGCGCCTGGACGGCAGCCACGCGCGCGCCGGTGCGCGGGCGGCCGGCGGGTTTGGGCGCATTCATGCGAGGCCCCAGCCGCGGCGCAGCACGATCTGTCCGAGCAGGGCGAACATCGCCTCGCGGCCCTTGTTGTGCGGGCCGGGGGCGGCGCGTTCTTTGGCTTGCGCGAGTGAATGCACGGTCAGCAGGCCGAAGCCCACGGGCAGGCCGGTTTCGGTCGCCACCGACATCACGCCCGCGCAGGCCACGCCCGCGCAGGCCTCCCGGCAGATATGGTCGTAATGGTCGGTCTCACCCTTCACGACGCAGCCCAGGATCAGCACGCCATCCCAGGGCGGGACGCCGTGCTGCGCCATGGCCTGCACCGCCATGCGCAAGGCGGCCGGCAATTCGAAGGCGCCGGCGACATCGACGACATCAAGGCTCGCGCCGGCATCTTGAGCCATCTCGGCCGCGCCCGCGCGCATGCCGTCCACCACCGCCTGGTAGTAGGGCGCCTGGATGCACAGCAACCGCGGCGCGGGGCCGGGAATGGGCGGAACGGGGCGTGCGGGCGCGTCGGCGGTGCTCATGTCGCGGATGTGGCAGAGCGGCGCGGGCTTGGGAACCCG
>JAPLOK010000102.1 GCA_026400775.1 Alphaproteobacteria bacterium
CGATCTGGCGCGGCCTGTAAGGGGAGAGGAAACCATGGCACTCGAATACCAATACCTCTTCACCCGCATCCAGGTTCGCGGCCCGCACTACCAGGGCGTGCCGCTGCCGGCGGGGGATGACACGCGCACCAGCGATGGCGGCTTCTCGCACCTGCTGGGCAAGATCGGCGATGCGCAGATCGGGCCGTTCTACCTCGGCACCTATGGCGTGCTGGCCCTGTTCTTCGGCTTCATCGCCTTCGAGATCATCGGACTGAACATGCTGGCCTCGGTGAACTGGAACCCGCTGCTCTTTGTGCGGGACCTGTTCTGGCTCTCGCTGGATCCGCCACTGCCGCAGCATGGCCTCAAGATTTTCATGCCGCTCGCCGAGGGGGGGTGGTGGCTGCTGGCAGGCTTCTTCCTGACGCTCTCGCTCGCATTGTGGTGGGCGCGCAGCTATTCCCGCGCCCGCGCGCTGGGCCTGGGCACGCATACCAGCTGGGCCTTCGCGGCCGCACTCTGGCTCTACCTGGTGCTGGGCTTCATCCGCCCGATCTTTATGGGCAGCTGGAGTGAGGCGGTGCCCTTCGGCATCTTCTCGCACCTCGATTGGACGGCGGCGTTTTCCATCCGCTACGGCAACCTGTTCTACAACCCGTTCCATGCCCTCAGCATCGTGTTCCTCTACGGTTCCGTGCTGCTCTTCGCCATGCATGGCGCGACTATTCTCGCGGTCGGCCGCTTCGGCGGTGAGCGTGAGGTGGAACAGGCCTATGACCGCGGCACCGCGATGGAACGCGCCGGCCTGTTCTGGCGCTGGACGATGGGCTTCAACGCCACATCCGAAAGCATCCACCGTTGGGCCTGGTGGTTCGCGGTGCTGACACCGATCACCGGCGGCATCGGCATCCTGGTGACGGGAACGCTGGTGGACAACTGGTACCTCTGGGCGATGGATCGGGGCTTCGTGGCCGCCTATCCGCCGATCGCCACCCCTGACCCCTATCTGACGGGAGCCGGCCGATGAGGTGGAACTCGACCAATACGACGCTGATCGGGCTGGCCGGTATCGGCGCAGTCATCGGCTTGGGGCTGCTGTTCACCTTCGAACGGCTGCCGGTGGACACGGTGCAGGGGGGCTTTCGCGGCACCTCCATGGGCCAGGTGATCAACCCGCGCACGGCCACCGTGATGGCCGCGCGCAATGTGCCGCCCGAAGTGCCGGAGGCCGCCGACCCAACCGGTGACCGGGCGTCGGAAGTGTACGAGAATGTGCAGGTTCTGGGGCACCTCTCGGTCGAGCAGTTCAACCGGATCATGCAGGTCATGACCGAGTGGATCTACCCGACCGAGAACATTGCCGAGGGCTGCAATGGCTGCCACGTGCCGGGCAATTTTGCCTCGGATGACATCTACACCAAGCATGTGGCGCGCCGCATGCTGCAGATGACGATGTCGCTGAACAGCACATGGGAAGCGCACACCGGGGCAACCGGCGTGACCTGCTACACCTGCCATCGCGGGCAGGCGGTGCCGGCC
>JAPLOK010000171.1 GCA_026400775.1 Alphaproteobacteria bacterium
GCCGCAAGGTGGCTTCCTGCGCCGGCTGGACTCGCTGTTCCGCGCGGCCTTCCCCACGCTTGTCACCATTCTGCTGCTGGTGCTGGCCGTGGTGCCGATGGGCGGGCCTGGGCTGCTGATGGCCATGGCGCTGCCGAGCATCTTCTTCTGGACCATCTTCCGGCCGGCGGCGATGCCGGCACCGGCCGTCTTTGGCCTGGGGCTGCTGCATGATCTGCTGGCATTGGCGCCGCTGGGCGTGGGCATCCTGGTGCTGCTGGTGGCGCATGGCGTGGCGTTGCGGCTGCGGGACTTCCTGGTGCGGCAATCCTTCCTGGTGGTGTGGGTGATGTTCTGCGCCTTCGCGGGCGGCAGTGCGTTGCTGAGCTGGCTATTGACCGCGCTGCTGAGCCTGCAGCTGCCTCCGGTGGTGCCGGGGCTGCACCAGGCAGCGGTCTGTGCGGGCGTCTATCCGCTCTTGTCCTGGCTGCTGACCCGCGCGCATCGGGCGATGCAGGTGGCCGAGGCATGAAGCTGCGCCTGCCATGGCAGCGCCGCGAGAGCGGCATCGCAAACTTCACCATGCGGGGCGTCAAGCGCGAGGAGGAGCGCCGCCGCGGCATCTTCACGCGGCGCGTGCTGGCGCTGGGCGGCATCCAAGCCGCGGCCTTCGGCTTTCTGGGCTACCGGCTGCACAAGCTGCAGGTCGAGGAAGGTGCGCGCTACACCACGCTCGCCGAGGAAAACCGGCTCTCGGCGCGGCTGTTGAGCCCGCCGCGCGGCCGCGTCCTGGACCGTAACGGCCATGTGGTTGCCGGCAACCGGCTGAACTGGCGCGCGCTGCTGGTGGCCGAGCAGGCGGCGGATGTGAACGCCACGCTCGAGACCTTCAACCGCATCGTGCCACTGACCGATGCCGAGCGTGCCCGCGTGGAGCGCGAAATCCGCAGACGGCGGCGCTTTGTGCCCACGATCGTGCGCGAATTCCTCACCTGGGAGGAGATGGCGCGCATCGAAGTGAACGCGCCCGACCTGCCCGGCATCATCACCGATGTCGGCACCACGCGCCTCTACCCCGAGGGCGAGCACCTGGCGCATATGGTGGGATATGTGGCGCCGCCGGCGGAGCGCGACATGGATGGCGATCCGGTGCTCGCCCTGCCCGGCGTCCGCGTGGGCCGCGCGGGCATCGAGCGCCACCACGAGACGGTGCTGCGCGGGCGCGCCGGCGCGGTGCAGCTGGAGGTCAACGCGGTGGGCCGCATCATCCGCGAGCTGGACCGGCGCGAGGGGCTGCCCGGCCAGGATATCGAGATCAGCATCGACACCGAATTGCAGAAGACCATCCGCGGCAAGATCGAGGAAGGCACCTCGGTCGTGGTGATGAATGCGCGCAATGGCGAGTTGCTGGCGATGGCGAGCCAGCCTTCCTTCGACCCCAACATCTTCAATTCCGGCGTCTCCGCGGCGCAGTGGCGGCAATGGACCGCCAACCGCGCCACACCGTTGATCAACAAGGCGACCAATGGGCTCTACGCGCCGGGTTCGACCTTCAAGATGGTCGTGGCATTGGCCGCTTTGGAAGCCCGCGTCACCACAACGGGTGAGCGTGTCACCTGTCCCGGGCATTTCGACCTGGGCGAATCCCGCTTCCATTGCTGGAACCGCAGCGGCCATGGCGGCGTGGATATGCGCACCGCGATCAAGGTCAGCTGCGACGTGTATTTCTACGAAATGGCGCGCCGCCTGGGCATCAATCGCATCGCCGCCATGGGCCGGCGTTTCGGCATGGGCGTGGACCTCGATGTGGAACTGCCCGGCACCCGCCGCGGCTTGATGCCCACGCGCGAATGGCGCGAGGCGCAGGGCCGCCCCTGGGCGCTGGGCGATACGGTGGTGCATGGCATCGGCCAGGGCTTCTATCAGCTGACGCCGCTGTCACTGTGCACGATGACCGCGAGGCTCGCCACGGGCCGCGCGGTGCAGCCGCATCTGACGCGCGCGATCGGCGGTCGGCCGGTGCGTGGCTCCCGGCCGGAGGACTGGCCCTCGCTCGGCATACCCGA
>JAPLOK010000405.1 GCA_026400775.1 Alphaproteobacteria bacterium
GCGCAACGCCGCGCCGCGCACCGTCGAGGACACCTGGCGCAAGGCCGGTCAGCTCCTCGAGCTCGTCTCGCCCAACGAATGCGCCAACTACCTCAGCAACTCAGGCTACGCTTCCATGTAAAAACAGCATGCTCTAGAGCATGATCCGCAAAGGCGGAATCGCCGGCGCGGTGAATCATTCTCGCATAGCGGCTACAGCGTGTTTCCGTGCAACGAGATCACGCTGCAGCTACCGCGCGGCCGCGTCCAAACCGGGCCGGACACCGCGCTTGTAGCCCAGCATGCAGACCACGCCCTGTCCCGTGCCCAGTTCGTAGATGGTCGCGCCAAAATCGCAGACATGGGCAACCACCACCGGATGCGCGGCAATGCCGGCCACCACATCGCCCACGCGGCAGCGGCCATGCAGATCGGTCAGCAGCGCATCCAGCCTGTCGCGGTCAAAAGGGGAGGCGGGGTCCATCACGCGGGCATCAGCCTCGCAGACACTATCCTGCCAACTGGCATGCGCGGGCATCGCCAGGAGCAGGCTGACCAGCATGATGAAAGCGCTGCGCATGGCGCTCCCCTTCCTCTTGTTGGGGGAAGGTTACGCCTGCGCTTGGCCAAATCACAAGCACCGTCTGGACCTTTCCGCATGCATAACGCAGCCTGTCCGCGACACGACAGGGAGCATCGCATGCAGCATTTCGACATGATCCTGAAAGGCGGCACGCTGGTGCTGCCCTGGGGCCAGGAACAGGCGGATGTCGGCGTGCGGGATGGGCGTATCGCGGCGATCGGCGCGCTGTCCGGCGCCGAAGCCGGAACCACGCTGGACTGCACGCATTTGCATGTGCTGCCCGGGTTGATCGACGCGCATGTGCATCTGCGCGAACCCGGTGATCCGGCGGTGGAAACCATCGAGACGGGCACGCGCGCAGCGGTGCTGGGCGGGCTGGCCGCGGTGTTCGACATGCCGAATACCGCGCCCTCGATCACCTCATCCGAACAGCTCGCCTGGAAGCGCGATTTCGTGCGCGGCCGCGCCTGGTGCGACATGGGGCTCTATGTCGGCGCCACCAAGAAGAACATCGATGATCTGGCGCGGCTGGAAGCCGAGGCGAATGTCTGCGCCATCAAGGTCTTCGCTGGTTCCTCCACCGGGGACCTGCTGGTCGAGGATGATGCCAGCCTGGAACGCGCCATGCGTAGCGGCCGCCGCGCCATCTGCTACCACTCGGAAGATGAATACCGCCTGCAGGAACGCCGCCCCGCCTATGCGGCCGGCGGCCCGCACCGGCTGCATGCGGAATGGCGCGATGTCGAGGCGGCGTTCCTGGGCACCCGGCGCCTGGTCGCACTCGCGCGCAAGACCGGCCGGCCCGCGCATATCCTGCATGTCTCGACGGCCGAGGAGTTGGAATTCCTGGGCCGCGCACGCGAGGTCGCCACCGTCGAAGTGCTGCTGAACCACCTGACCCAGACCAACGAGGCCTATGACCGATTGGGCGGCTATGCGGTGATGAACCCGCCCATCCGCGATGCGCGCCACATGGCGGCCGCCTGGGAAGCCATGGCGAACGGCACGATCGATGTGGTCGGCTCCGACCACGCGCCGCACAGCCGCGCCAACAAGGAAAAGCCCTGGCCCGCCACCGCCGCCGGCCTGACCGGCGTGCAGACCATCGTGCCGCTGATGCTGGACCATGTCAGCGCCGGCCGCCTCTCGCTCAGCCGCCTGGCGGATGTGATGTGCGCAGGCCCCGCGCGGGTCTATGGCGCCATCGGCAAGGGCCGCATCGCGGTGGGCTATGACGCCGATTTCACCCTGGCCGATATGGGCGCGAGCCGCGTGATCGAGGAGAGTTGGATCGCATCCCCATGTGGCTGGACGCCTTTCGCCGGAACCCGTTGCCAGGGCTGGCCCAAGGGCACGGTGGTACGCGGCAGGCTGGCGATGATGGAGGACAGTGTGGTGGGCGAGGCATCCGGCGAATTGGTGCGCTTTCGGTGATCCGCGCCCTGACGGTGGCGCTGCTGCTGGCGGCGCCTGCGGCCGCGCAGCAGACGCGCACGGCGCCGCATAATCTCTACAGCTCGACGCGCAACCAGGCGGATCTGGCGACGATGCGCCGGCTGCTCGCCTGCGGCATCCAGGTCGCGGCCGAGGACAGCAATTTCTACGAAGGCCTGGCACCGGATTTCTACGTGGTGATCTCCGACCCGCTGCCCTCGCGTGAGGCTGCGGAAGCGCAGTTGGCGCGCGCGCGGCAATGCGGCGTGGACGGCCAGACGCGGATGGCGCGGCGGCGCATCGCCGCGCATTAGTGTCTTCGACAGGCCGATTCACCGATCAGGCTCAGTCAGCCTGATCGGAAACGACTCTTGCTCACCCGCCCATGGCCTGCCGGGCGAAGGCGCGCTTGAGTGGCCCAATGCGGTCCACCGCCGCGATGCCCAGGCGGCGCGCCGCGCGCAGCGCGGGGTTGCGGTTGCCGAACAGGCGCTCGATGCCGTGGGTCGCACCCAGCATCAGCATCGCCGCCGGCCGGCGTTCGGCCTGGTAGGCGCGCAGCAGTTCGGGCCCGCCAGGGTCCTGGCCATTGGTCACCGCCTCCTCGATCAGTCGCGCCAGCGCGTCCACATCCTGAAAGCCCAGATTCAGCCCCTGCCCGGCGATGGGGTGGATGCCATGCGCCGCATCGCCGGCCAGCGCCAGGCGCGTATCCGTGTAGCGCTCGGCATGCATTGCGCTTAGCGGATAGGACCAGCGGCGGCCGATCACACGCACCCGGCCCAGCGCATCACCCAGGCGGCGCGCCAGTTCGCGCGAGAAGGCGTCGTCATCCAGCGCCAGCATGCGGCTTGCGATCGCCGTCTTGTCCGACCACACGAAGGATGAGGCATGCGCGAAGGGCGCGCCAGCAGGCGCCGCGGCCAGTGGCAGCTGCGCGAAGGGGCCATTGGGCAGGAACTGCTCCAGCGCGCAGTTGCCGTGCGGGTTCTCATGCGCGAAGGCGCCGACCATGCCGACCTGCCGGTAGTCCAGCCCGGTGGTGCGAATGCCCGCGAGCCCGCGGACCGGGCTGCGCCGGCCTTCCGCGCCGACCAGCAGACGGGCGCGGATGCGCGTGCCGTTGTCGAGCGCGATGTCCACGCCCTCCGGTCCGCGGCCCAGCACCTCCGCGCGTGCCGGCGCGAAGACGGACAGCGCGGGCAGATGCGGCAGCCGGGCATTCAGCCCGACGCGCAGGGCACGGGCCTCGACCATCCAGCCGAAGGCATCATGACCCGATTCGGCGGCGTTGAAGGTGAGCGAGAGCGGCGAGGCCGGCTGCCCCGGCTCGCCATCCTGCACGCGGATGGTCTCAATCGGGCAGGGCGCATCGGGTAGCGCATCCCAAACGCCCGCGCGTTCCAGCACGCCGCGCGAACCGACCGCGACCGCATAACAGCGGCCGTCGAATGCCGGCATTTCCATGGGCGGCAGGGGCGCCGAATCGACCACGGCGCAGGGGATGTCGGCCGCGGCAAGGGCGGCGGCGAGCGTGGCGCCCACGGGGCCGGCGCCGATGATGGCCACGGCCACCTCGATAGGTCTGGTCATGCGGGGAATATGCGCCCGCGGGCGCCACTTGCCACCCCTGCACAAGAAATGTGCAGACCTTGTCCAGCCGACCGCTTCGCCACCCTCGCCGCACCTCCCGCAGGGCGGCGCAGCGTGGCACGCCACCACCACGCGCCAATGGGGGCGTGATGTGAACACGAAGAGGCACCGATGAAGCTGATCATGGCCGTCATCAAGCCCTTCAAGCTGGATGAGGTCCGCGAGGCCCTCACGCCGCTCGGGGTGCAAGGACTGACCGTCACCGAGGTGAAGGGTTTCGGCCGCCAGAAGGGCCAGACCGAAATCTACCGCGGGGCGGAATACCAGGTGAGCTTCCTGCCGAAGCTGAAGATCGAGGTGGCGGTGCCCGCCGAACTCGCCGATGCCGTGGTGGAAGCCATCGCCAATGCCGCGAAGACCGGCAAGATCGGCGACGGCAAGATTTTTGTCCTGGATGTGGAGCGCGCGCTGCGCATCCGCACCGGCGAGGCCGACGCGGCCGCGCTGTGACCATGCAAGGGAACGCGCTGCTGGCGTTGCCCTTCCTCGCGCTGCCGGCGCTGGCGGCGGACGAACCCAAGATCGATGCGGGCAATACCGCATGGATGATCGTGGCCACCGCGCTGGTGCTGATGATGACGCTGCCCGGTGTCGCGCTGTTCTATGCCGGCATGGTGCGCAAGAAGAACGTGCTGGCCACGATGATGCAGTCCTTCGTGGTCTGCGCGCTGGTGGGCATCTCCTGGATCGTGCTGGGCTATTCGCTCGCCTTCGGCAACGGCAATCCCTATATCGGCGACCTGTCGAAGTTCATGCTGAACGGCATCAACTGGAACGGGCCCTTCGTACTGGGCTACGGCATGGACCCGGCCTCCGTGGTGCAGACGACCATCCCGGAAACCGTCTTCGTGATGTTCCAGATGACATTTGCGATCATCACCGCCGCCCTGATCTTGGGCGCGGTGGCGGACCGCATGAAGTTCTCGGCTATGTGCCTGTTCATCGTGCCCTGGACGCTGCTGATCTACTCGCCGGTCGCACATGCCGTGTGGCACCCGAACGGCATCATATGGGCCTGGGGCGCGCTGGATTTCGCGGGCGGCACTGTGGTGCACATCAATGCCGGCGTGGCCGGCCTGGTGGCGGCCCTCGTTCTCGGCAAGCGCGTGGGCTATGGCCATGACAACATGGCGCCGCATAACCTGGCCTTGGCCATGATCGGCGCCTGCCTGCTATGGGTGGGCTGGTTCGGCTTCAATGCGGGTTCTGCACTGGCGGCTGATGGCCGTGCGGGCATGGCCATGCTGGTGACCATGGTCGCCACCTGCGCCGGCACGCTGACCTGGCTGTTCGCCGAATGGATGGCCAAGGGCAAGCCTTCCGCCCTGGGCGCGATTTCCGGCGCGGTGGCGGGTCTGGTTGCGATCACGCCGGCCTCGGGCTGGGTGTTCCCGGGTGCTGCGCTGATCTTTGGCGGGCTGGCGGGCATCGTGTGCTTCTGGGGTGCCACGGCACTGAAGAAGGCCATGGGCTATGACGACAGCCTGGACGCCTTCGGCGTGCATGGCATTGGCGGCATCCTGGGCGCGGTGCTGACGGGCGTGTTTGCCTACGGCATGCTCTACAAGACTGACGACGCCGAAGCGGCCATCGCCTATTCGGGCGCTCTATACGGCAACACGGGCATGATCTGGATCCAGATCAAGTCGGTGTTGGCGACGATCGCCTTCTCCGCGGTCGGCACCTTCATCCTGCTGAAGATCGTGGATGTGATGGTGGGCCTGCGCGTGACCGAGGAAGAGGAGCGCGAGGGCCTGGACGTGACGCAGCACGGCGAACGCCTGGGCTGATGTAACGCGACATCGCTGGTGAATGGGAAGGCCGGGGTGAAAGCCCCGGCCTTTCTTCTATCGCCCGGCCTTATTCTATCGGTAGAGCCTGGCCAGTTCGTCACCGAAACCGCTCAACGCACGCGGCCGCACCGCGCGCTTGGGCACCATCCCCACCAGCCCCGCCGCCAGCCGCACACCCGCCGCCACGCCATCTACCAGCGGCACCGCCACATGCGGCTGCAACGTGGCCGCAACGCCCGCCAAGGGCCCACCGGCCAGGATCACCACCTCCGCGCCATCCTGGGTGATGCTAGCCTGCACCAGTTCCAGCAGCAGATCGCGCCGCTCCTCCGCCACGCGCCCCGGATCGCCCGCGAAGGCCGGCCCCATACGGAAGCCCGCGCAGCGCGCGCGCAACCCGTGATGGTCCAGGCATTCCTCGAACATCGGTTGCAGCGCGGCGGTGAAGGAGACCACACCGAAGCGCCTTCCCAGCATGCAGGCGGCATGGAAGGCGGCTTCCGAAATGCCAAGCACCGGCACATCCAGCAATTCCTTCGCCGCATCCAGCCCGGGATCGCCGAAGCAGGCGATGACGGCGGCGTCGTATTCGCCCCGCGCAGCCGACAATGCCGCCAGAGTCGCGGGGCCGGCCACCAGCCAGTCGGCCCGGCTGACGATCAAAGGCAAGCCAAACGGCGCGGTCACGCTGCGCACTGCTACCCCTGGCCGCGCTGCTGCCAGGGCGGCGGTGTGGATCCGGGCGGTCACGCTCTCGGTGGTGTTGCTGTTCACGACGAGGATACGGGTCATGCAGGCATCATGCCGCGCGCCGCGCTTGTTGGCGACGGGGTGGGGCCTGTAGGGTGTTAGCATGGCCCCAGAAGCCCCGATCCCGCCCGCCATGCCCGCGCCGCCCGCCGTGGCGGAACCGCGCGTCTCCTTCATGGGGCGCATCGGCTTCCGGGCGGCTGCTATCGTCGTGCTGATGCTCGCCGCCATCGGCTTCCTGGCCTGGAACAGCCTCAACACCGTGGCGCAGCAGAATGCGGTGATCGAGCGCCTGGGCGTGCGTGACCGCGCCACCATCGATGCGCTCGACGCCTTCGTGCAACCGGTGGCGGATTTCTCGGCGCAGTTCTCGGCGGTGCTGGCGGACGTGCTGCCTTCCACCGTGACCGCGCCGCGCATGGTCATCATCGCGCAGCAGGTCCGCGATGGCTTCAACAATGTGGATGCGCTGCTCGGCCCCCAATTGGACAGCGTGAAGCGCAGCGCCGCCCGCGATATGGCCGAACGCCTGCCACCGCTGGGCGAACAGATCCGCGATGCCTTCGCGCGGCGCGACCGCAATGCCTACAACACCCTGCAGGAGGAATGGCTCGACATCCTGGTGGCGCTGAACGACATCAGCAACAGCGCGCGGCAGATCGTGCGTGCCGACCAGGCGGAAAGCCTGCGCCGCGCCCGCGAACAGGAACAGAGCGCCAGGAGCACCACGCTGCTGGCCGCGGGCTTCGGGCTGCTCGGCGTGCTGCTGATCTGGCTGGTGCTGGTGCTGCTGACCGCGCGGCCGCTCTCGCGCATCGCGCGCGCCATGCAGGGGCTTGCGCGCGGTGATGCCGATACACAGGTGCCGGGCATCGGCCGCGACGACCAGATCGGGGAAATGGCGCGCGCGGTCGCGGTGTTCAAATCCAACCTGCTGGCCAATCGCGCGCTCGCCGCCCAGGCGCTGGATTCGGCGCGCCGCACCGCACGCGCGACCAGCGAGGCCTCGCAAGCCATCGGCCAGGTGAGCGAGGGCGCGCTGTCGCAGCTGGCCGAACTGCGCGAAGTGGGGGCCGCCCTGTCACAGACCACCGCGGCGATCGGCGAGGTCTCGCGCAGCACCGCCGTCTCGCAGTCCCAGGGCGAGCAGGCGCGCGCCCTGGTCGAGGACAGCGTGGAAAAGGTGCGCGCCCTGACCGAGACGGTCGATGCCGTGGGCGAGGACACTGAGCGCGTGACGCGCATCGCCGGCACCATCGCCAAGGTCGCCACGCAGACCAACATCCTGGCGATCAACGCCGCGATCGAGGCAGCGCGCGCCGGCGAACACGGCCGCGGCC
>JAPLOK010000055.1 GCA_026400775.1 Alphaproteobacteria bacterium
CCTTGATGGCGCGCGCGCAATTCCGCCCAGCGGGTGAGTGTCGCCTGTGGATCGGTGTCGAGCAGGGCAACGCGGCGGCGCGCGGCAAGGGCTGCCGCGAGGTTGGCCGCAAGCGTGGATTTCCCCGCTCCACCCTTCTGCTGCGCGATGGCGATGACAAAGGCCACGGTCGCTCTCCTGCGATTCGCGGCGTATTCTACTCCGCGACAGTGCGCCTGCGCGCGCTACTCGACACGAATACTGGCGTCGCGGATCACCTGCGCGTAGGTCTGGGCATAGCGGCGGATATCGGCGCCGAAGCCCTCCGCGCCGCGGGCCAGCACGGTGAAGCCCTGTTCCTCCAGCCGGCCGCGCACTTCGGGGCGGTTCAGTGCGGCAATCCAGGCGGCCTCCAGCCGGGCGCGGGCGGGCTGCGGCGTCTCGCTGCGCACAATGATGCCGAACCAGGAATCCGACAGCACCAGCGGAAAGCCCAGTTCGGCCATGGTCGGCACCTGCGGCAGCTGCGGCAGGCGCTGCTCGGCCGAGACGCCGAGCGCCCGCCATTGGCCGAGCGAGACCGGCTGGATCACATCGGGCAGGTTGGCGAACATCCACTGGATGCGGTTGCCGAGCAGATCAGTATAGGCCTGCGGCGCGCCATTATAGGGCACATGCGTGGCGTTCAGCTGCGAAAGCCGGGCGAATTGCTCGCCACCCAGATGGTTGGAGGTGCCCACGCCATAGGAGCCGAAGGCCAGCCCCTGGCCGGCGCGCCGGCCCGCGGCCAGGAAGCCCTGGAAATCGGCCGCCACCGCGGGGTGCGCCACCAGCACATGCGGCACCACGGTCGCCAGCACGATCGGCGCGAAATCACGCAGGCCATCATAGGGGGTGGTGGGCCGCAACGTGATGTTGGCGGCGAAGGAATTGGCGATCATCAGCATAGCATGACCATCGGCCGGGGCGCGTTGGATCTCCTGCGTGGCGAGCACGGTGGCAGCACCCGGCCGGTGCTCGATGACGAGGTTCTGGCCGAGCGCCTGGCTGAGATGTTGCTGCACGATGCGCGCCACCGGGTCCATGGTGCCGCCCGGCGTGAAGGGGATGACCACACGCATGGTCTGGCTTGGCGCCCAGCCCTGCGCGTATGCGGGCAAAGCGAGTGCGGGCAAGGCGAGGGCGTGGCGGCGGCGGATGCGCATGGATCGACTCCTGGTCAGGGGCGGCCATGCTGGCCCGCTGGCGCGCTGGGTCAAGCGGAAAAGCGCCCGCTTCCCGCCGCCCCCCACACGGCGCTATAGGCCCTGCATGAACTGGATCAGCGAATGGGCGCTGCCGAAGATCAAGACGCTCTTCGGCGGCGGGCGCGAGGCGCCCGAGAACCTCTGGCACAAATGCGGCAATTGCGAGCAGATGGTCTTTCACCGGGACCTCGAGCGCAACCTGCGCGTCTGCCCGCATTGCGGCCATCATGAACGCCTGGGCGCCCGCGCGCGGCTGGAGGCGACGCTGGATGCCGGCTGGCAGCGCATCGAGCCGCCCAAGGTGCCCGCCGACCCGCTGCGCTTCCGCGACCAGCGCAAGTACGCCGACCGTCTGAAGGACGCGCAGACCAAATCCGGCATGGAAGATGCGGTCGTGGTCGGCCATGGCACGATCGATGGCCAGGCCGCCGTGGTCGCGGCCTTCGAATTCGCCTTCCTTGGGGGCTCGATGGGCGCGGGCGTGGGCGAGGCGCTGGTAGCAGCCGCTCGGCTGGCCGTGTTGCAGGACGCGCCCTTGATCGTCTTCACCGCTTCCGGCGGCGCGCGCATGCAGGAGGGCGCGGTCAGCCTTATGCAGATGCCGCGCAGCGTGATCGCCACCCGCATGGTCAAGGAAGCGGGCCTGCCCTTCATCGTGGTGATGTGCGACCCGACGACCGGCGGCGTGACCGCGAGCTTCGCCATGCTGGGTGATGTGCATATCGCCGAACCCGGCGCGCTGATCGGCTTCGCCGGCGCGCGGGTGATCGAGAGCACCGTGCGCGAGAAACTGCCCGAGGGCTTCCAGCGCGCCGAATACCTGCTGGAACACGGCATTCTCGACATGGTGGTCAGGCGCGGCGAGATGAAGGCAACCCTCGCGCGGGTGATTTCCCTGCTGCGCGTGCCGGAGGTAGAGGCGCCGCCCGCGCCCACCACGCTGCCCTCACCGGTCGCGTGAACGATCGCAAGGGCCTGGGCGGCCGCAGCCAGCCCATCGTGGAGCGCCTGCACGCGCTGCATCCGAAGCTGATCGACTTGTCGCTGGGCCGCCTGCTGGCGCTGTTGGAAAAGCTGGGCCGCCCGCAGGACCGCCTGCCGCCGGTGGTCCATGTCGCGGGTACCAACGGCAAGGGCAGCACCTGCGCCTTCCTGCGCGCCATCGCGGAGGCCGCGGGCCAGCGCGCGCATGTCTATACCAGCCCGCATCTGGTGCGCTTCCACGAACGCATCCGGCTGGCCGGCCGCCTTGTGGAGGAGGATCAGCTTGCCGATGCGCTGGAGGAGGTGGAGCGCGTCAATGCCGGCGCCGATATCACCGTATTCGAGATCACCACCGCCGCCGCACTGCTGCTGTTCAGCCGCGTGCCGGCTGATGTGCTGGTGCTGGAGGTGGGCCTGGGTGGGCGGTTTGACGCGACCAATGTGATCGAGCGCCCGGCCGCCTGCGCCATCACCTCGATCTCCATGGACCACATGGATTTCCTTGGCGATACGCTGGCTAAAATTGCCTTCGAGAAGGCGGGCATCATCAAGCCCGGTGTGCCGGTCGCGACTGGCCGGCAGCACCCGGATGCGATGGCGGTGATCCGTGCGGTCGCGGCGGCACGCGGGGCGCCGTTGCTGCCGGCCGCGTGCGTGGACGAGTATGTGCTGGGCCTCGCCGGCCCGCACCAGGCCGACAATGCCGGTATCGCGGTGGCTGCGCTGCAGGCCTGGGCGCCCGATTGGCTGAACGAGGCTGCGCTGCGAGACGGCCTTGCCCGTGCCAGCTGGCCCGCGCGGTTGCAACGCCTGCATGGCGCGCTGGCCAGTCGCGCCGCGCCGCATGAGCTGTGGCTCGATGGCGGGCATAATGCCGGTGCGGGCGTGGTGCTGGCCGGGCATCTGGCGGAATGGCAGGACCGGCCGCTGCACCTGATTATCGGCATGAAGCAGGGCAAGGGGGCGGCGGATTTCCTGCGCCCCATCCTGCCCTTGGCTGGCAGCGTGACCGCCATCCGCGAACCCGGTCAGCATCTGGCCATGGCTGTCGAGGAGATCGTCGCGGCATCCGGTGGGGTGGCGCGGGCGGGCGGCACGCTGAATGCCGCGTTGGCCATGCTGCCGGCAGGGCCGCCGGGGCGGGTGCTGCTCTGCGGCAGCCTCTATCTGGCCGGCGAAGTGCTCAAGGCTGACGGAACCTTCCCGGACTGAGGCTTACTTCGGCAGCGGCGGCAGCACATGCAACTGCCCGCTTTCGACCGTGTGCAGCGCCTGGCGCAGCACATTGGCCACCTGCTGGTCCGACATGGTCTGGCTCATCAGCCCTAGCGCGCCGC
>JAPLOK010000162.1 GCA_026400775.1 Alphaproteobacteria bacterium
ACGACATGGGCGAGCCCGCGCGCGGCGCGGCGCTGCTGGCGCAGGCGCTGGCGGCCGGCGGCGGGCACCGGATGCTCAACGCGCTGAGCCTGATGCGCACGCCCGGCGCCGCACCAGCCGATGATTGCGGCACCGGCGAGGCGCCGCTCTGGATCGATGTGACCGATGCGCTGGCCTATCTGATGCACAGCCGCGCGGTCAGCGGCATCCAGCGCGTGATCGTCGAATTGATGCAGCATGCGTTGGCCAACCCAGAGGCCGCGCAATGCGTGATCACGCGGCCATGGGATGGGGGCGTGTGGTCGCTCTCGCGCCGCGCGCAGGCGGAATTCCTCGCACTCGCGCAGGCCGGCGAAGGCGGCGGCGGGCGCGCGGCCTCGATCATCGGGCAGCTCTTCCACAGTGCGCGCGCGATGGAGCTGCGCGAGGGCGCGCGGCTGTTCCGCCCCGGCGGCTTCTGGAGCGGCGGGGGAAACCCGCCGCTGCATGCCGCACTGCGCGAGGCGGGCATGGTCAATATCGGCCTGATCTATGACCTGATTCCTTTGCAGCACCCGCAATTCTGCGTCTCCGACCTGGTGCGCGACATGGCCGTGACCGTGGCCGAGGAGATCGCGGCCACCGACCTGCTGCTGGCGATCAGCGAGTTTAGCGCGGCCTCGCTGCGCGAACACGCCCACGCGCTGGGCATCGCCGCACCGGACGTCATCGCCGTGCCGCTGGCGCGCGAGCGTATCGCAGCCAACCCCGCCGCGAGCCAGGTGCTGGCGGACCTGCAAGGCCGGCGCTTCGTGCTGTGTCCCGGCACAGTGGAATCGCGCAAGAATCAGGCGCTGCTGATCCGCGTCTGGCAGGCGCTGCTGGATGAGGGCCTGTCCATGCCCATGCTGGTGATCGCCGGCAAGCAGGGCTGGCGGACGCAGGAATACGACCAGGCACTGGCCGAATGCCCCGGCGCGCGGGCGCTGCTGCTGCGGCTGGAAAGCCTCTCGGATGCCGATATGGCGGCGCTCTACGATGCCTGCCTGTTCACCACCTTCCCGAGCTTCGCCGAGGGCTGGGGCCTGCCGGTGGGGGAATCGCTGGCGCATGGCAAGGCGTGCATCGCCTCCAACCGCTGCTCGATTCCCGAAGCGGGCGGCGCTTTCGCGGAATACATCGACCCCGATGACATCCCCGGCGCCACCGCCGCCTTCCGCCGGCTGCTGGCCGATGACGCGCTGCGCGCCATGCTGGAAGCGCGCATCGCCGCGGAATTCCGCCCCCGCTCCTGGGCCGAGGCCGCGGGTGAGATGATGGCGCGCGCCACCGCCGCGCAGCCCCGCGCGCAGCGCGGCTTCGCAGGCCCGCTGCTGGCGCCGGGCACCGATTGGCGGCCGCTGCCCACCAACATGCAAAGCGGCGCCGATGAATTGGCGCTGCGGCTTATGCTGGGCATTGGCTGGACCAAGCCCGGACGCGACGGCACGAAGCCCGCCGATGAGAGCGCACCACTCTGCCTGCTCACCGAGGTGCCGGGGCGGCTCACGCTCTGGCTCGGGGAGGAGCCGCAGGCCGAGAGCCGGATGCTACCCGCAGGCACGCATCGTATCATGCTCGGGCACCCGCTCTCGCGCGTGCAGTTCACGGCCGCGCCATGACCGCGCGCATCTTCATCGATGTCTCGGACCTGCTGGAATACGCCGCCGGCAACCGCAATCTCTCAGGCATCCAGCGCGTGCAGGCGGAGCTGATCGAACAGGCGATGCGCGAGCCCGCGCGCATCCTCTGCGTGATGACGCAGGCCTGGAATGCGGGCATCCGCGCACTGCCGCGCGCACCACTTGCGGCGCTGCTCGCGCTACTCAAGCGTGGCGAGGGCGGGGGCGAGGCGGCATATGCGCTGCTGGGCGAACTGCACCGCGACGCACCCGCCGTGCAGCCCGTGCACGGCGGTGCCTTCCTGGTCGCCGGTGCCTTCTGGATGGGCAGTGGAAACACCCCGCTGCATGCCATGCTGCGCCGGCACGGCATGGGGCTGCATGTCTTCATCCATGACCTGATCCCCATCACGCATCCCGATGTCTGCGTGCCTGATCTGGTGCGCGAATTCACCGCCGTGCTGGGCGAAGTGCTGCTCAATGCCGATGGCTTCATCGCCAATAGCGAACACACCGCCGGCACCATCCGCGACCTGATCGCGCAGCGCGGCCTGCCGCCGCGACGCGTGGTGGCGACACCGCTCGCCCATGGCATTGGCCCGCGCGCGCCGGAATGGACACCGCGCATCGCGGCCCTGCGCGAGCAGCCCTTCGTGCTCAGCGTCGGCACCATCGAGGCGCGGAAGAACCATGCGCTGCTGCTGCGCGCCTGGACGCTGTTGGGCGAGGCCGCGCCGCTGCTGGTGCTGGTGGGCAAGCGCGGCTGGAAGACCGATGACTTCGACGCCGCCATGCAGGGTGCCCCGCCAGACCGCATCCTGATCCTGACTGACATTTCAGATGCCGAGTTGGAAGCGCTGTACGGCGCCTGCCTGTTCACAGCCTTCCCCAGCCGCACCGAAGGCTGGGGCCTGCCGGTGGGCGAGAGCCTGGCGCGTGGGCGGCTCTGCGTCGCCTCCGATCGTGGCTCGCTGCCCGAGGTGGGCGGAGAATTCGCACTCTACATCGACCCTGATGACCCGGCCGCCGCCGCCGCGCTGTTCCGCCGGCTGGTCGAGGAACCGACTTGGCGCGCCGGCCTGGAAGCGCGCATGCGCGACGGCTTCACGCCGCGCGCCTGGCCCGAGGTGGCCGAGAGCATCATCGCAGCCTTGGAATCCGCGCCCGCGCCGGCGCCATCCGAACCCCTCTGTGCGCCCATGCCACCGGCGATGCATTGGCAGCCCACACCGCTGACCGGTGAGCACGCCATCCACCCCATACATGACGTGCTGCGCCACCCGTTGCGCGTGGCCCTGTCGGAGGGCTGGGAACAGCCCGCGCCAGCTGGGGCGCGCATCGACGGCCATCGCGCGCATCTGCATCTGCATGCGCCCAACGATGGCCGCTTGCGGCTGACGCTTGCGGCCGGCGGCTTCGCGCGGCTGCGCGTGGAAGGGCGCAGCCTGCTGCTCTGGCCCGGCGCGGTGCGGCGGGTGACACTGCCCCTGCGCGCGGGCGAGAACCGCCTGGTGCTGCGCGTGCAGGGGTTTGGCCGGCGGCCGGTGCTGCGCGCGCTGGATTGGAGCTGAAGCCGCGCGCCTTCAATGCGCGTGGCCGCGTGCCCCCGCCGCCTGGATCTCCAGCTGCAGCGTCACCGCGCCTGCGCGTTCAAACACCAGCGTGACCGGCATGCTCTGCCCCTGGCGCAGTTCCTGGGACAGCCCGATGAACATCAGATGCAGCCCGCCCGGCTGCAGCCGCACGGTCTGGCCCGCCGGCACCGGGATGTCGTTCACCGGGCGCATGCGCATCACATCGCCGTCGCGGATATGCGTGTGCAGCTCGACCGTCGGTGCCGCGGGCGTGGTGGCGGAGAGCAGCCGATCGGCCTCCGCGCCATTGTTGCGGATGGCCATGAAGCCGGCGCCCTGCCCGCCCGCACGGGCGGCGCGGGCCCAGGGGTGGATCAGCGTCAGGCTGCCATGGTTGGTGTCGTGATGCGCGCGCGCGGCGAGCGGGGCGGCGAGGCCTGCGGCGATCAGGATGCGGCGTGTGGTCATGATGTTTGGTCCTCGTTGTCAGCTGCGTGTGGCACGGGCTTCGATGCGGCCCGCATGGCGTGAGAGGCGCGCGGCCTGTGCCGCGGCCAAGGCTGGGTCGCCGTGATGGCAGATATCCTGCGCCTGGCTGAGGGCCAGGCGCAGATGGTCGGCCTCGGCGGCGATGGCGTGCGGGATGGCGGCGTCCACCGCCTCCTGCGCGGCGGCAACACCGGCGGCGCAGATCTCGGACATGGCCTGGTCCATCGCGTCGGGGTCGCAGGCGATGGCGGTGACAGTGGCGCTGCACAGCAGCAGCGCGGCGATCTTGGCAAGACGCATGGCGTGTCCTCTCAACGGGGTGCGAGCCGCAGCGTGGCGGCGGGTTGGCGGGGGCGCGGCGTGGCGCCGGGCGGCTCCACCCAATCATGCCGCGTATCGTTCTCGCAGAGCTGCGCGACGGGGAAGAGCAGCGTCTCGCCCGGGCGGTCGGGCGTGCGGATCATCATCACGAACTCCTCGTAATGCGCATCCGGCAGCGGTCCGCCGCGCCAGGCGATGGCGGCGGGCGACTGCCGCACCAGGCCATGCTCGCTGGCCTGCGGGCGCGCCAGGGCGCGCATCTCCACCGCGATCTGCCAGCCAGGGCGCGGCTGCGGCCGGGCCATGGTGACGCCTTCGGGTAAGGTCACCTCGATGGCGGTGGTGGCGTTGCCGGCGCAGCCATGCGGCACGCGCAGGGCGATGCGCGCGAAGCTGTTGGCCGGCGCCTCCGGCGGGTCGATGGTGACATGCGCCGCGGCCGGCAAAGCGGCCACGAGCATGAGGGCGAGGATGCGTTTCATCAGAACCTCCATTGCGCGCCGGCGAAGACCGCGCGCCCGAAACCGGGTTCGAACAGCGCCGGCGAGCCGGTGGCGCGCGGCGTGACGGATGCGGAAGAGACAAAGCGCGCATCACCCAGGTTGCGCGCATCGAGGAAGACCGACATGCGGCCTTCCAACAGGGTCGCGCCGGCGCGCAGGCCGAACAGGTTGTAGGGGCTGCCGCGCAATGTGTTCGCGTTGTCCACGAAGAAGCCGCGCGGCATGGTCTCGAAGTTGGGTGCCACCCAGACGCCGCTCGGGTGCTGGTAGCGAAGCTCGGCGCGCATGACATGCCGCGGCACGCCGGGCAGTTCATTGTTGCCGAAGGCCGCGTCACGCACGAAGCGGAAATCGCTGTAGGTGTATGCGGCGCGGGCCGAGACTGCGTCGCCTTGGGCCATCACGTTGCTGGCCAGGCGGGCGCCGAGTGCGACCTCCGCGCCGATGCGGTCGGTGCGCGCGGCGTTCAGCGCGAAGCTGGAACCGGGTGTGGGCCCGGCGAAGAGCTGGATCTCGTTGCGCAGCCAGGAGCGATAGGCCGCGATCTCCCAATTGAACGCGCCATGCCGACCGCGCGTGCCGGCCTCCAGCGTATAGGCGCGCTGGGCCGCCAGCCGCGAGAAGCCGCCCAGCGGCACCAGCGGCGTCAGGTCCGACAGTGTCGGTGGCTCGGTGGACCAGGTGGCATTGGCATAGGCCTGCACATCCGGCGTGACCTGCCACAACAGGCCGAAGCGCGGATTGGCCCAGGCCCATTCGCCCGCGCCGGACAGCGCCAGGTTCAGCCGGTTGCGCGATTCGCGCTGCGCCTGCCCGCCCTGGATGCCCGCCACCACCGCGATGTTCGGCAAGACATAAAGCGCTTTTTCGGCAAACGCCGAGACGTTGCGCGCATAGTCCAGCGAGGAGAAGGTGCGCGCGCCGCGCAGACCGGCGGCGTTGACGAAGCGCAGATTGTCGATCGTGCCCTGCGCGAAATTCACCCCGAAGGCGAGCCGGTTGCGCAAGCCGCCGAGCTGCCCATCCCACACACCGCGCGCAAACAGGTGCACATCGCGCGTGTGGTTGTCGACGAACTGGAAGATCGGGTGGTCGAGCTGCCGGTCCACGAAGCTGCCGCCGGCTTCCAGCCGCAGTTCCGGCGTGGCCTGCCAGCTGGTGATGGTGCCCAGGCGGAAGCTTTCGATATTGCGCTGGTAGCGCAGCGCGAGATTGGTGGCATTGGCCGTGCGCGGCCTGTCGAGCGCCGTGCGCAGCGTCACGGCACCCGGGATCTGCTGCCAGATGTTGTTGTAGCCGGCGATGATGCGCGTCTCGAGATTCTCGGCCCAGCGATAGGCGCCGTTCGCGTTCAGCCGGGTGTTGAGCTGCGCGCTGTTCTGCCGGTAGCCATCGGCGCGGGAGAAGGTGGCGCTGGCATAGCCATCCCACGGCCCGCGCGCCGCGCCATAGGCCAGTTGCGAGCGCAGCCAGGCCTCGGTGCCGGCCTCCACGCGCGCCGTGCCGCCGGCTGCGCTGGCGCCGGTATTGGTGATGAAGTTCACCGCGCCGCCGAGTGTGGCGTTGTTGAAGGCAAGCGCATTACCGCCGCGGAACACCTCGACCCGCTGGTAGGCGAGCGGGTCGATCTCCTGCAGGTCGCCGCTGCCATCGGCCTGGTTGAAAGGGATGCCGTCCTGCATCACCAGCACGCCGCGCAGGTGGAAATTGCGCGCGAGCCCCGAGCCGCGGATCGAGAAGCGCGCATCCTCGCCCCATTTCGGCTGGGCGAAGATGCCGGGCGTGAATTCGAAGATGTCACGCACCGTGGTGGCACCCGGGCGCTGTTGGAACTCGACGGCGGGCACCAGCGTGTTGGCGCCGGGCGAGGACCACAGGCGCAGGCGCGCGGCCTCATTGCTTTCGACCGTCAGGCGGTCGCGATCGGCGGTGATGGTGGTGGGCGGCAGGGTGGTCTGCGCGAATGCGGGCAGCGACAAGGGCGCGGCCAGCAGCGCGCGGCGAAACGATTGCATGGGTGGAACCTCCGAATGAACACAGGCGCGCGGGCGCAAGCCCGCACGGGATCAGCGTGTGTTCAAACGGAAGGCGGGGCGCGTGGTTGTTGTGGTGGCGCGCGCGCCTGCGCCATGCCCGCAGCGGCGGGTGTCGCGACCCAGGGTGCGGCGGTGACCAGCCATTGCGGCGCGGGCAGCACGGGCACGGCGAGTGCGGGCGCGGCGGGCAAGGCGTGACAGATGGCGCAGAAGCCGTGCGCGGCCTGGTGCGCCGCACCGTCTTCCAGCGGCATGTCGATGCTGCGCATGCCTTCCGGCCCGCAGATCTCCATGCGCAGCGTCTCGGCCCGCGCGCCTTGCAGGCAAGCCATGGGCGCCAGCAGGGTCTGGACCAGCAGGACCAGGCCCAGCACACGCAGCAGGGATGGCGCGAGCGAACGCATGGCCTAGCTTATATCAGTCCAGGCGGATATTGGCAGCCCTGACCACCTCACGCCATTTCGCGTTCTCGGCGGCGATGAAGCGGTCGAAGCCGGGGCCGTCGAGCGGGGTGGGGGCGGCGCCGAGCTGGCGGAAGCGTTCCTGCGTGGCGGGTTCGGCAATGATCTGCAGGGCGGTCTCGGTCAGGCGGTCCAGCACCGGGCGCGGCGTGCGGGCGGGCGCCTGCATGCCGAACCAGGCCACAGCCTCGAAGCCGGCCACGCCGGATTCGGCCACGGTCGGCGCATCGGGCACGGCGAACCAGCGTTGCGCGCTGGTCACCGCCAGGATGCGCAGCCGGCCCTCGCGCAGATGCGGCAGATAGGCCGGCAGGTTGTCGATCGCGCAATCCACACGGCCGGCCAGCAGGTCGGGGATCAGCGCGCCGGTGCCGCGATAGGGCACATGCGCGATATCCACGCTGGTGCGGAACTTCAGATACTCGCCGCACATATGCCCCGAGGTGCCGTTGCCCGGCGTCGCATAGGACAGCCGCCCCGGCTGGCGGCGAGCCAGCGCCAGCAATTCCTGCAAGCTGTTCGCGGCCACGGAAGGATGCACGATCACCGCATTGGTCACCGAATTGACCAGCGCGACGGATGCGAAATCCCGCACCGGATCAAACGGCAAGCGCGGATAGAGGAACTGGTTGATGCTGGCCGTGCCGATCGTGCACATGTGCAGCGTGTGGCCATCCGGGTCGGCCTTGGCGACCGTCTCGGCGCCGATATTGCCACCCGCGCCGGGGCGGTTTTCCACCACGCAGGGCTGGCCCAGCAGCGCGGTGAAACGCTCGGCCATGATGCGCGCGGAGACATCGGTCGCCCCGCCACCGGCGAAGCCCACGATGATGCGCATGGGGCGCGAGGGCGCCCATTGCGCGTCGGCCGCCGCGGGCAGCAGGGCGGGCAAAGCGAGGATGGTGCGCCGATCGATCATGCCGCGCCCCTTAGCGCAGGCGCGCCGCCGCGTCACGCCGCCAGCGCGTATTCCACTTCCGGCGTGTAGGTGGCGCATTCGCGGCCCAGATGGCTGCTGAACAGGGTGAAGCGGTCCACCCGCAGCGGCGCCGCGCGGAACAGGTTATGCCGCTGCATATAGGCCGCGATCTTGGCGGGCTCCGCGCCCTCGGTGCGGGCCAGCGTCACATGCGGGGCGAAGCGGCGGCGTTCGGATTCCAGGCCCACGCGACGCAGTGCATTCTCGACCTTGGATTGCAGCAGGCTCAGCGCATCGGTCCGTTGCGCGGCCACCCATAGGGCCTGCACGCGGCCCTGGCGTTCGAAGGTGCCAAGCCCGCCCAGCGACAATTCGAAGGGGCGCGCGCGGATGCCGGCCAGCGCCTCATCCACGTCATGCGCCTGCCAGTTCTCGCAGGCGCCTATGAAGCGCAGCGTCAGGTGGTAGTTTGCCTCCGGCACCCAGCGGGCGCCGGGAATGCCGTGGGCGATGGTCGAAAGCTCGTGCCGCATCTCCTCCGGCAGATCCAGCGCCACGAAAAGTCGCAAAGGCATGCGGCTCTCCCACCCGATTCGCGGGTCATTTTGCGGCGCCCGGGCCATGACGTTCAAGCGTCATGCGTGTGACGTCGTCGGAGCATGATCCGCGCAGGCACAATCGCCGCAGCGGTGAATCATCCTCCCACACGCTCAGCGCACCCGCTCAAGCAGCCTTTCGACATAGGGCATGATGCCCTGTATCATCACGCGCACGCCGGCCTGGTTGGGGTGGATGCCATCGGCCTGGTTCAGTTCGCGCAACCCCGCGACACCTTCCAGGAAGAAAGGCTGGTAGATCACGGCCGGCCGCGCGGCCGCGGCATCGGCGAACATGGCGGTGAATTCGCGCCCATAGGCCGCGCCGAGATTGGGCGGCGAGATCATGCCCGAGAGCAGCACGGGCAGGCGCGCGGCCTCGAGCCTGTCCAATACTCGGTTCAGCGCCACGCGGCTGGCCGGAATGGGCAGACCGCGCAGCCCGTCATTGCCACCGAGTGCGACGATCGCGGCTTGCGGGTTGTCGGCCAGCGCCCAGTCCAGCCGTGCCAGGCCGCCGGCGATGGTGTCGCCCGAAACACCGCCATCCAGCACCCGCACGGCGCGACCGCGCGCGGCCAGCGCTGCCTGCAATTGCGGCACGAAGCCCTGGCCGTTCGGCAGTCCGAAGCCCGCGGTCAGGCTGTCGCCCAGCGCTAGCAGGCGGATGGGCTGTTGCGCCCGCGCAATCGCGGGCAACAGACTGAAACTCAGCGCGGCCTTTTGCAGCGCCCCGCGGCGACCATATGGACGTTTCATGGACACGCTTTCAGCACCCCCGGCATTGATCGAAGCCCGCGACCTGCAGTTTGAGGTGGCGGGCCCGGCCGGCCGCGTCAACATCCTGCGCGGTGTTGATCTGACCGTAGGCCCGTCGGAGGTGGTGGGCATTGTCGGCCCCTCGGGCTCGGGCAAGACCTCGCTGATGATGCTGCTGGCCGGGCTGGACCGGCCGACCGGCGGCACGCTGTCGGTCGCCGGGCATGACCTGGCGCCGATGGATGAGGACCAGCTTGCGCGCTTCCGGCGTGACGAGGTGGGCATCGTCTTCCAGTCCTTCCATCTGGTGCCGACCATGACGGCGCTTGAAAACGTCGCCATGCCGCTGGAATTCGCCGGCGATGATCGCGCCTTCGCGCGGGCCGAGGAAGCGCTGACCGCGGTGGCCCTTGGCCATCGCATCACGCATTATCCGGGCCAGCTCTCGGGCGGGGAGCAGCAGCGCGTGGCGCTTGCCAGGGCTTTCGTGGCGCTGCCCAAGCTGATCCTGGCCGATGAACCCACCGGCAACCTCGACCGCGCGACGGGCCAGCTGGTGATGGATCTGCTGTTCGACCTGCGCGAGAAATACGGCGTGACGCTGATGCTGATCACCCATGATGTGGCGCTGGCCGCGCGCTGCGACCGGCAGCTGCGCATGGAAGACGGCAAGCTGGTGCAGGATGTGTCGCTGCGCGTGGCGGCGGAGTGATGGAGATTTTTTGGTGCCCTCAAGCGCCGGGCGGCGGCTCCGCCGCCTTGGCTTCCGCCGCGCAAAGGGCATCGCGGGCTGACAGGCCTGATGGGCGGCGCCGGCCGCTGTGCAGCTGGATTGTCGGGGAGCGGTACTGATGCTCGCCAACGTGTTTCTGGGCCTGCGCCTGGCGCGGCGCGAATTGCGCGGCGGCGTGCGGGGCCTGCGCATCGTGCTGGCCTGCCTGGCGCTGGGTGTGGCCGCCATCGCCGCGGTGGGCAGCTTGCGCGCCGGCATCCAGGCCGGGCTGCAGGCCGATGGCGCGCGCATCCTGGGCGGTGATTTCGAAATCCGCGGCGGTTACCAGCCGGTGCCGGCCGAGGTGGTGGATTGGGCGCGCGCGCGCGGTGCAGAGCCATCGGCCGTGCTGGCCACGCGCGCCATGCTGGTGGCGTCGAGCGGCGAGCGCACGCTGGTCGAATTGAAGCTGGTCGATGCCGCCTATCCGCTGTTCGGCGCGCTGGTGACCGAACCCACCTTGCGCCCCACGCCGGGCATGGTGTTCGTGGAACCGGCGGTGATGCAGCGCCTGGGCCTTGGCATCGGCGACGAGGTGCGGCTTGGCGAAGCGCTGCTGCGGCTGGCTGCGGTGATCGCGGAGGAGCCCGACAAGGTGGCCTCGCCCACCGTCTTCGGCCCGCGCGCGATGATCACCATGGAGGATCTGGCGCGCACGCAGCTTGCGCAGCCGGGCAGCATGATCAACCACGAGGTCCGTTTCCGCCTGCCCGAAGGCGTGGACAGCCGCGGCTTCACGCGTGATCTGCGCGCGGCCTTTCCCGGCGCGCCATGGCGTGTGCGGCTGGCCTCGCAGGCCGAGCCTGGCGTGAACCGCTTCCTGGACCGCGCCGCCGCCTTCCTGACGCTGGCCGGGCTGACCGCGCTGCTGGTCGGTGGCATCGGCGTGGCAACGGGGGTGCGGTCCTGGCTGGACTCGCGTGCGCGCACCATCGCCACACTGCGCTGCCTGGGCGCGCCGGCGGGCGCGATCTTCGCCACATATCTGTGGCAGGTGCTGGCGCTGGCGGGGCTTGGCATCGCGATCGGGCTGGTGGCGGGTTTCGGCCTGACGGCACTAGCCGCCTGGGCGCTGTCCGGCGCGCTGCCGGTGCCGCCTGTGCTGCTGCCCTATCCGGAACCGCTGGGGTTGGCGGCGCTGTACGGGCTGCTGACGGCGCTGGCCTTCGCGCTGTGGCCGCTGGGCCGCGCGCGGGAAATTCCGGGTGCTGCGCTGTTCCGCGATGCGACGCAGCCGGCCGGCGCCTGGCCGCGTGCCTGGCTGGTTGCGCTGAATGTCGCGTTGGCGGGCGCGCTGGTAGCGCTGGTGGTGCTGACCGCCGAGCAGCCGCGTTTCGCGCTGGGCTTCTGCGTGGGCGCTGCGCTGGCGCTGCTGCTGTTCCGGCTGGGTGCCAGCGGGTTGATGGCGGCGGTGCGGGCGCTGCCGCGCATCCGCAGGCCCGCCTGGCGGCTTGGGCTGGCCAATCTGCACCGCCCCGGCGCGCCGACACCGATCATGGTCGTGGCACTGGGCATTGGCCTGACGACGCTGGCCGCCATCGCGCAGATCCAGGGCAATCTCTCGCGCGCCATCGGCAATGAGATGCCGGCCGTGGCGCCGAATTTCTTCTTCATCGACATCCAGCCGAACCAGGTGGAGGAGTTCGAACAGGTGGCGCGCGCCAGTGCCGCCGTGCAGGAACTGCGCCGCGTGCCGAGCCTGCGCGCGCGCGTCGTCGCGGTGAATGGCGTGCCGGCCGACCAGGTGCGCGCGACACCCGAAACCGCCTGGGCTTTGTCGGGCGACCGCGGCCTGACCTACACCACGACCATGCCCGCCGGGACCCGGCTGACGGCCGGCGAATGGTGGCCCGCTGCGCATGACGGCGAGACGCTGGTCAGCTTCGATGCGGTGATCGCGGCGGGCTGGGGCGTGGGCGTGGGCGATACCATCACCGTCAATGTGCTGGGGCGCGACATCAGCATGCGCATCGCCAATCTGCGGGTGGTGGAGTGGCGCGGACTTGGCATCAATTTCACCATGATCGCCTCACCCGGGCTGCTCTCGCGCGCGCCACACACGCACATCGCCACGGTGCGCAATGATCCCGCGCAGGATGGCGCCTTGCTGCGCGCGGTGACGGATGCGCTGCCCAATGTCAGCGGCATCCGCGTGCGTGAGGCACTGGAGGCGGTGGCAATGCTGCTGGGGCGGCTCGGTGCCGCGCTCTCGGCGGTAGGGTCGGTCACGTTGCTGGCTGGCATGCTGGTGCTGGCGGGCGCGGTGGCGGCGGGCCAACGGCGGCGCGTGCGCGAGGCAGTGGTGCTGAAGACGGTCGGCGCCACGCGCGCGCAGATCCGGCGCGCCTTCCTGGTGGAATTCGGGGTGCTGGGCATGGCCTCGGGGCTGTTGGCGGCCGCGGCCGGCACGGCGGCCGCCTGGGCCGTGGTGCGCTTCATCATGCGGCAGGAATGGGTGTTCCTGCCCGGCACGCTGGCGCTGACAGTGCTGGGCTGCATGGCGATCACGCTGGCATTTGGGTATGCGGGAACGGCGCTGGCATTACGCGCGAAGCCTGCGCCCTTCCTGCGGAACGAATGAGCGCCCCCCATCGGCGAGGGGCGAGAGGCAAGCGGAGGCGTGAATCGGATGAGCCAAAGCGACGAAGGCTGGCTGCGGCGCGCCTACACCGTCGCGCGGGATGCGCGCGCGCGCGGCGACCGGCCCTTTGGTGCGGTGGTGGTCGCGGGCGGTGCCGTGTTGGCCGAAGCGGGCAGCGAACAGGGCGCCTCGGGCGGCGGCACGCTGGCACATTCGGAGATGGTGGCGCTGAAGCGCCTGCATGAACTGGCCGTATCCCGAGAGGTGCTGGCCGGGGCCACGATCTATTCATCTGGTGAACCCTGCGCCATGTGCGCCGCAGCGATCTTCTATTGCGGCATTGGCCGCGTGGTATACGGGCTGCGGGCCGAGGCAATCGCGGCGGCGCGCAATGCGCAATCCCATACCGCCGGGCTCGGTCTTTCCTGCCGCGCGGTTCTGGCCGCGGCGGCGGCGCCGGTGACGGTGCTCGGGCCGTTGCTGGAGGAGGAGGGACAGCTGCCGCACAAAGGTTACTGGGGCCCTGACGCTGCATGAATACCCGAGCAAAATTACCCCGTTGATATGGATTACCTGTTCTCCATATAATGGGGGTGTGAGTGGGCCTTCCGGCCCCCCAACGGAAAGGGAATTGAAGACCATGGCGTTCCAACCCGACTACCGCTACGGCGCCGCACCCGGCTGGGGTCGCACCGCGGCCGTGGACGCCGCGGCCATCGATGCTGGCCTGCGCGCCTATATGCTGCGCGTCTACAACTGGATGGCCAGCGGCCTGCTGCTGACCGCGATCGTGGCCTATGCCATCGCGTCCATCCCTGAAGTCTCGGCGCTGTTCTACACCACGGTCCGCACGCCGCGCGGCCTGGGCGTGGCACCCACCATCCTGGGCTATGTCGCGATGTTCGCGCCGCTGGCCTTCATCCTGGTGTTGTCCTTCGGCATCAACCGCATGAGCAAGACCACGGCGCAGGCGCTGTTCTGGGTCTTCGCCGCGGTGATGGGCGCGTCACTGTCCAGCATCTTCGTGGTCTATACCAAGACCAGTGTCGCCAGCACCTTCTTCGCCACCTCGGCGATGTTCGCAGCGATGTCGATCTGGGGCTACACCACCAAATCCGATCTGTCCCGCATGGGTTCGATCGTGATGATGGGCATCATCGGCCTGGTGATCGTGTCGCTGATCAACATGTTCCTGCAGAGCCCGATGATGGCCTTCATCATCGGCGCGGTCGGCGTGGTGCTGTTCTGCCTGCTGACCGCCTTCGACACGCAGCGCATCAAGAACGACTACATCGAGTATTCCTACGCCGAAGGTACGGATGAGGCGGGCAAGCGCAGCGTGATGGACGCGCTGGGCCTCTACCTGAACTTCATCAACCTGTTCCAGATGATGCTGCAGCTGGTGGGCGTCCGCCAGTCCAGCGACTGAGCCAGGACCATCCGGTCCGGCACGGCCCCGGGGGGAAACCCCCGGGGCTTTTTTTCTGCGCTAAGC
>JAPLOK010000131.1 GCA_026400775.1 Alphaproteobacteria bacterium
ACATCGGTCGGGATTTCCACCACCACCGGCCCGCCGCGCCCGTTCTTCAGCCGCGCGAAGGCGCGCCGCATGATGTTCGGCACCTCCGCCGGCAGGGTGATGGTCTCGGCACTTTTGGTGATGCCGGCCATCTGCGTGGGGGAAGAAAAATTCGGCTTGATCTGCGCGAGCCTGCGCGGATAGCCCATCGGCAGCACGAGGACCGGAATGCTCTCGCCATAGCATTGCGCGACGCCACCATAGGCGTTCTCCGCCCCCGGCCCGTGCTGCATGCAGAAGGCGCCGAGCGTGCGGCCTGACGTGACGCGCGAAATCGCATCCGCCATGTGTAGGCCGATGCGCTCCTGGCGCACCATGACGGGGCGGATATCGATCGCCGCCGCGTGTTCGATCAGGTGGTTGACCGGATAACCCGTGAGGATGCTGATGCCCTCGCGTCGCATGATCTCCGCGATCGCGTCGCCGACCTTCATGGCCTTGCCTTTCTTGTGTTTCCCCGCGCGGTCTCCCGCGGTGACCGAAGGCTAGACCCGGCCCGCGCGCTGGCGCAACCTCATGCATCAATGGCGAGAGGAACAGAGATGCAACCCACCATCGAGGAGGTCGCGCTGCTGCTGGCGCGCGCGGGCATCAACCTGCCTGCGGCGGAGGTGGCCGATATCCGTGCCGCCTATACGATGCTGGCACCCATGCTGGCCTCGCTGCGTGAGCCTGCGATCCCGCTGGCCGCCGAACCCGCCTTGACCATGCGCTCGGAGCGCCGCTGATGCTGACCATCGCCGAAGCCGCCACCGCGATCGCCGCTAAGCGCGTCTCGCCCGTCGAACTGGCGCAGGCCGCACTGGTCCGCGCTGAAGCCCTGAACCCGCAGATCCACGCCTTCATCCGGATCACGCCCGAAGCAGCGCTCGATGACGCTCGCGCCGCCGAAGCGCGGCAGATGCGCGGCGCCTTGCGCGGCCCGCTGGACGGCATCCCCTTCGCGCACAAGGACATCTACTGCACGCGCGGCATTCCAACGACCGCGCACTCGCGCCAGCTGGAACACTTCGTGCCCGATGAGGACGCGACCACGGTGCGCTGGCTCGCGGCCGCGGGCGTGGTCTCGCTCGGCAAGCTCGCCACACATGAATTCGCCTTTGGCGGACCAAGCCATGACCTGCCCTGGCCCGCCGCGCGCAACCCCTGGGACGCAACGCGTTTCACCGCCGGCAGCAGTTCCGGCACCGGGGCGGCGGTGGCGGCGGGCATCATCATGGCCGGCACCGGCAGCGACACGGGTGGCTCCATCCGCGGCCCTGCAGCGCTCTGCGGCACGGCGGGCATCAAGCCCACCTATGGCCTCTGCCCGCGCACCGGCATCCTGCCCCTGTCGCAGACGCTGGACCATGCCGGGCCGCTGGCCTGGACCGTGGAGGATTGCGCCATCGTGCTGCAGGCCATGGCCGGCCATGACAGCGCCGATCCTGCCAGTGCCGCGACGCCGCTGCCTGACCTGCGCGCGGCCTCGGCCGGCGGGGTGCGCGGCCGGCGCGTGGGCCTGGTGCGGCATTTCCACGAGACGGATAATCCGGTCAGCCCCGGCACGCTCGCGGGCATCGCGCGCGCGGCCGATGCGCTGCGCGATGCGGGTGCCACCGTGGTCGATGTCACGCTGCCGTCGCTGGCTGAGTTCAACGCCTGTGGCTGGGCCATCCTGATCGCCGAGTCCTACGCCATCCATGAGGCCTGGATGCGCACCCAGCCTGAGAAATATGGCGAGTATCTGCGGCACCGGCTGGCTCTGGGTGCCTTCATCAGCGCTGCCGATTATGTGCAAGCGCAGCGCCGCCGGCGCGAGTTGATCGCGCGCACGGAAGCCGCGATGGCCGATGTGGAATTGCTGCTGACCGCCTCCGTGATGGGCGAGGCCCCACCCATCGCCGCCGTGCCGAAATGGGCGAGCCTGGAGAAGCCCAACTTCACCATCCCCTTCAACGTCACCGGCTGGCCGGCGCTGTCGGTCAGCGCGGGTTTCGGCGCGGATGGCCTGCCGGTCTCGGCACAGCTGGTGGGGCGCGCCTTCGCCGATGGCCTGGTGCTGGCCGCAGGCCGCGTGGTGGAAGCCGCCTGCGGCGAACGCGGCCGGCGCCCGGCGCTGTGACGCGCAACGCCGTCGTCACCGGCGGCGTGCGTGGCCTGGGGCTGGCCATTGCGCGCAGGCTGGCCCGCGATGGCCTGCGAGTCTCTGTCTGGGATCTCGACGCGCCGGCCGAGGCCTTCGCGCATCATGCGCTATGCGATGTGACCTGCCCCGAGAGCATTGCGGCTGCCCTGGCCGCGACCGAAGCCGCGCTCGGGGCGGTCGATGTGATGGTGGCCAATGCCGGCATCACCGGCCCCAACCATTTGGCCGAGGACTACCCGATCGCGGCCTGGCGCCGCGTGATCGATGTGGATCTGACCGGCGTCTATCTCTGCAACCGCGCTGTGCTGCCCGGCATGCGCGCGCGGGATTGGGGGCGCATCGTCAACATCGCATCCATCGCGGGCAAGGAGGGCAACCCGAATGCGGTCGCCTATTCCGCCGCCAAGGCGGGTGTGATTGGGCTGACGAAATCCATCGGCAAGGAGACAGCCGCGACCGGCATCCGCGTCAATTGCATCACCCCCGCAGCGGTCGAGACGGAATTGTTCCAGCAGATGACGGCCGAGCAGATCGCCTGGATGAAGTCCAAGATCCCCATGGGCCGCTTCGGCCTGCCGGAGGAGGTGGCGGAGATGGCTGCCTGGCTTGCCTCGGATGCCTGTAGTTTCTCGACCGGTGCGGTGTTCGACTGTTCGGGCGGGCGCGCTGTGTACTGAACCGCGCTACCAGCCGCGAAACGCATCGGCGATGCGGCGGATGGTGCCATCGGCGGCCACCAGCAGCACATCGAATCGCATGCCGGCCGCGCCATGGCCTGGGTTGCGTGCCAGCCAGATCTCGGCCGCCGCCATGATGCGCGCCTGCTGGCGCGGCGCCAGCGCATGGGCGGCATCGCGCAGGGAAGGGCGGGCCTTCACCTCGATGAAGACCAGCAGGCCTTCCTTCTCGGCGATCAGGTCGAGCTCGCCGGCGGGTGTGCGGTGGCGCTCGGCCAGGATGCGCCACCCCCCCGCGACAAGGAGATCGCCGGCGGCGGCGGCCCCGGGAATCCGGGCTTTCAGGCAGCGGCGACGACCTCGCGGATGGTGGCGACAGCCTCCCCGATCATCGGCGCGCTCACATCCAGATGTGTGCAGGCCCGCACGCGGCCGCCGAGGCCTGAGATCATGATGCCGCGGCTGCGCAGCCGGTTCTGGAAATCATCCAGGTCAATGCCGGTTTCGCGGATGTCGAAGAAGACCAGGTTGGTGTCGGGCGTCTCCACCGTGATGCCGGGGATCTGCGCCAGGCCCCGGGCCAGCGCCTTGGCATTGGCATGGTCCTCGGCCAGGCGCTCGACATGGTGGTCCAGCGAATAGAGGCATGCAGCGGCGCAGATGCCGGCCTGGCGCATCGAGCCACCCAGCCGCTGCTTCCAGCGCCAGGCATCACCGATGAATTCCGCGCTGCCGCAGAGCACGGCGCCGAGCGGCGCGCCGAGGCCCTTGGTGAAATCGAGCCAGACGGAATCGAAGCCCGCCACCATCTCGGCAGGCTGGATGGCGGCGGCCACACAGGCATTCATCAGCCGCGCGCCATCCATATGCGTGGCCCAGCCCTGCTCATGCGCGACGGCGGCGACGGCGTTGAGCTGCTCCAGCGGCCAGACGGCGCCGCCGCCGATATTGGCGGTCTGCTCCACCTCCAGCATGCGCTGCGGCGGGGCGTAGCGGGTCTTGGGGCGGATGCCGGCGCGCACGTCATCGGCGGTGAACATGCCGCGCGGGCCCTTGAGCGGCATGATCTGCACGCCGGTGAGTGCGGCATGCGTGCCGCCTTCGCTATGCAGGATATGGCTGGTCTCATGCGCCAGAACCTCATCGCCCTTGCGGCAATGGGTCAGGATGGCGATCACGTTGCACATGGTGCCCGATGGCAGGAAGACCGCCGCCTCCTTGCCCATCAGGGCTGCCATGCGGTCGCACAGCGCATGTACGGTCGGGTCGTCGCCATGCTGCTCGTCACCCATTTCGGCGGCCATCATGGCCTCCTTCATGGCCGGCGTGGGGCGCGTCTGCGTGTCGGAATAGAGGTTGATGCGCACGGGCGGCGCATCGGCGGGGGGGCGATTGGGTGCGTGAACCATGCGCGTACGCTAGCGCGCGGGCGCGGGCCGTGGCATCCCCCCGGCGCGATTTTGCGACGGGGAGAATCAGGGATGGCTGCTGGTCATGGCGCGCCGCATGGCGCGGAAAACAAGGCTGTTGCGCTGTTGATCGCGGTGCTGGCGCTGTTCCTGGCGGTGGCGGAAATGGGGGCTAAATCGGCGCAGACCGAGGCGTTGAACGCCAATATCGAGGCCGCGAATCTGTGGTCCTTCTTCCAGGCGCGTACCATCCGCCAGACGCAGCTGCGCACCGCGATCGAACAGGCGGAACTGGACAAGACCGATGCCAACCGCGCCGCGATCGAGGCGCAGCAGGGCCGCTGGCGCGGTGCTGTCGAACGTTGGGAGAGCGAACCCGCCACCGGCGAGGGCCGGCGCGAATTGATGGAACGCGCCCGCCGCGCCGAGGCCACGCGTGGCCGTCAGATGGACCGCTACCACATGTTCGAATACGGCTCGGCCGCGTTTCAGGTCGCGATCGTGGTGGCCTCCGCCGCGATCATCACCGGCGTCGGGCTGTTGATCGGTCTGGGCGCGGGCCTGGGCGCGTTGGGCATCGCGCTGACCATGCTGGGCTTCTTCGCGCCAGGGTTGATCCATTTCTGACGCTGCGTGTCCGACGCAGCCGGTCCTGGCTGGCTGCCGTCACTATCAACGCGCGCTGAAAACTGCCGCGCAGGCCGCCGGCATCACCGGCGGCGGCCCGGGCGGGCGCGGGGCAGGGCGCCGAGCCTCCTCGGTCAGCCACCAATCCAGGCTGGCATCGCAACCATCGCCGGGCGGCGGCGGTGGAATATCGCGGCATTCCGCCTGGCCGGACGGGCAGCGGATGCGGATATGCATGTGGCTGTCATGGCCGCGCCAGGGCCGCACGCGGCGCAGCCATTCGGCGCCCGGATACATCCGGCACAGGCTGCGCTTAATGCCGTGATTGACCAGCACGCGGTCCACGCCCGGCTGCGTCGCCGCCAGCCGTATCAATTCGCCATGCCGCGGCATGAAGCGGGCAGGGTCCACCGCCGATTGGTCCGGCAGGACCAGGGTTGGCACATCGATGTTCTCCCGCGCGTCTCGCGGGGTGGCGCCACGCGGGCGCAGGTCGAGCCAGATATCGACATCCAGGCCCGTCTGATGGCTGGCATGGCCCCAGGGCATGGGGCCGCCGCGCGGCTGAGCGAGGTCGCCGATCCACAGCGGCGGAAAGCGTGCCCGCTGCGCCTCGGCAGCCAGGGTTTGCGTGAAGCGCACCAGTTCCGGCGTGCCCCAATGGCGGTTGCGCGAGATGCGCACAGCCTCAAAGCCAGCGCCTTCCGGTGGCAGGGCGACAGCCCCGGCCAGGCAACCCAGCGCCGTGCCGCCGATCACCCGTGTTGGCCCGGCGGTCGGCCCGGCATGCCGGGCCCATTCCGCCGCTGGCTGCGCGCCGGCCGGGCCGCTGAGCCAAAGGCCCAGTGCCAGGCCTAGCAACAGCCCCAGGACCGCGCGGATCAATACTGCCTCAGCAGCCCGACAAGCCGACCCTGAACCTGCACCCGGTCCGGGCCGAAGATGCGTGTCTCATAGGCCTTGTTGGCTGGTTCCAGCGCCACCGTATTGCCGCGCTTGCGCAGGCGCTTCAGCGTCACTTCGCTTTCATCGACCAGGGCCACGACGATATCGCCGTTCTCGGCATTCTCGGCGCGGCGGATCACTACAGTGTCGCCGTCCAGGATACCGGCCTCCATCATGGAATCGCCCGAGACTTCCAGGGCGAAATGCTCACCACCGGTCAACATGCCGGCCGGCACATCGACCATGGATCCGGTGTCGCGCACCGCCTCGATCGGCACGCCGGCGGCGATGCGCCCATAGAGCGGCAGCGACACACTGCCGGCTTCAGGGCCTGGCTTGGCCCGGCCGAACTGCGCGGGGATGACATTGTTGGATGCTGCCGGCGCCTCAGGCATTCGGGTGCGGCGGGGTGCGACATCCTCGGGCAGGCGCAGCACCTCCAGCGCGCGGGCACGGTGCGCGCGCCTGCCCAGGAAGCCGCGTTCCTCCAGCGCCGTGATCAGGCGATGGATGCCGGATTTGGACTTCAGCTTCAGCCCATCCTTCATTTCTTCGAAGGAGGGCGAATAGCCCGTGGCCTTCAGACGTTCATTGATGAACATCAGCAATTCATGCTGTTTGCGCGTGAGCATCTGCCCGCCCCGGTCCCTGCTGCGTTCC
>JAPLOK010000471.1 GCA_026400775.1 Alphaproteobacteria bacterium
AAGGCGTTCGCGATCTGGCAAAAGATGGAGACGCCCGTTTGGGCCGCGGTGCAGCACCCGCCGATCGATTTCCAGGACGCGTTCTATTACGCCGCACCCACCAATGCGCAGAAGCCCAAGAGCCTGGATGAGGTCGATCCGGAGCTGTTGAAGACCTACGCCAAACTCGGGATTCCGCTGAAGGAACAGGCGATTCTGGCGGGCGTCGAAGGGGCGGGCGACACGCCAGCCGAAGGGCGCATGCCGATCGCGGTGGATGCGGTGTTCGACAGCGTCTCGGTGGCCACCACCTTCAAGGATCGGCTGGAGAAGGATGGCATCATCTTCTGCTCGATCTCGGAAGCGGTGCACAAGTACCCAGAGTTGGTGCGCGAATATCTGGGTTCCGTGGTGCCACAGGCGGATAACTTTTATGCCGCCCTGAACAGCGCCGTCTTCACCGATGGCAGCTTCGTCTACATCCCCAAGGGCGTGCGCTGCCCGATGGAGTTGTCCACCTATTTCCGCATCAACGCCAAGGGCACCGGTCAGTTCGAACGCACGCTGATCATCGCCGATGCGGGCAGCCATGTGTCCTATCTGGAAGGCTGCACGGCGCCGCAGCGCGATGAAAATCAGCTCCATGCGGCGGTGGTGGAACTGGTCGCGCTGGATGACGCGACGATCAAGTATTCCACCGTGCAGAACTGGTACCCTGGCGATGCCGAGGGCAAGGGCGGCATCTATAACTTCGTGACCAAGCGCGGCGCCTGCCGTGGCGCGCGCAGCAAGATTTCCTGGACGCAGGTGGAGACCGGCAGCGCCATCACCTGGAAGTACCCGTCCTGCATCCTGCTGGGCGATGACTCCGTCGGCGAGTTCTACTCGGTGGCTATCACCAACAACCGCCAGCAGGCGGATACCGGAACCAAGATGTTTCATATCGGGCGCAACACGAAGAGCACCATCGTGTCGAAGGGCATCTCCGCCGGCCGTGGCCAGAACACCTATCGCGGCCTGGTGCGCATCAGCCCCAAGGCCGTCGGCGCGCGCAACTTCACGCAATGCGACAGCCTGCTGATCGGCGATCAGTGCGGCGCGCACACCGTGCCCTATATCGAAAACCGCTGCATGTCCGCGAAGGTCGAACATGAGGCGACGACCAGCCGCATCGCCGAGGACCAGCTCTTCTACTGCCGCCAGCGCGGCCTGACGGAGGAGGAGGCGGTGGGCCTGATCGTCAACGGCTTCTGCCGTGAGGTGCTGAAGGAATTGCCGATGGAATTCGCGGTGGAAGCACAGAAGCTGCTGGCCATCAGCCTTGAGGGGAGCGTTGGTTGATATGTTGAAGATCGAAGGGCTGACCGCCGAGATCGATGGCAAGACGATCCTGAACGGGATCGACCTGGCACTGCCGACCGGCGAAGTGCACGCCATCATGGGGCCGAACGGCTCGGGCAAGTCCACGCTGTCTTATGTGCTGTCCGGGCGCGAGGGCTATGAGGTAACGGGCGGGTCCGTGACCTTCAACGGCATCGACATTCTGGCGATGGAGCCGGAGGAGCGTGCCGCCACCGGCCTGTTCCTGGCCTTCCAGTACCCGGTCGAATTGCCCGGCGTGGGCAACGCGAATTTCCTTCGCACCGCGTTAAATGCTCAGCGCCGCGCACGCGGTGAATCCGAAGTGGATGCGATGCAGTTCCTCAAGCTCGCACGCGCCAAGATGAAGGCGCTGAACATGCCGGAAGACATGCTCAAGCGCGGCGTGAATGTGGGTTTCTCCGGCGGCGAGAAGAAGCGCAATGACGTGCTGCAGATGGCGCTGCTGGAACCCAAGCTCGCCATCCTGGACGAAACCGATAGCGGCCTTGATATCGACGCGCTGAAGATCGTGGCCGATGGCGTGAATGCGCTGCGTGGGCCGGCATTCTCGGCGCTGGTGATCACCCATTATCAGCGCCTGTTGAACTACATCGTGCCCGACCGCGTGCATGTGCTGATGGGCGGCCGCATCACCCGCTCCGGCGGGCCGGAGCTGGCGCATGAGCTCGAAGCGCAGGGCTACGGACAGGCCGCGGCATGAACGCCATCACCCCCATCAACAACGCCGCGAATTTCCTTCGCCGCGCGGAGGGGCTGTCCGCGCCGGGATGGGCAGTGGCACTCCGCGCGGCCGGCCGGGACGCGCTGGCCGCCCGCGGCATGCCCACGCGCCGCGCCGAGGCGTTCAAGTACACCGACCTGGCGCCGGTGCTGAATGCGACCTTCGTGGCACCCACCGGCTCACGCAATGTGCCGCCGATGCCCGCGCAGCGTGGTCGCGCGCGACTGGTCTTCGTGGATGGCGTGCTGCGCGGTGATCTCTCGACGCTGCCGCCGCGGCCGCTGTCGGACATGGCCGCCGTTCTTGGCGCGCTGACCACGCCGGATACCCAGCCCATCACCGCGATGAATGCGTCCTTCGCCGAGGACGGACTAGTGCTGGAGATTCCGGCTGGCGAGGATGCCGGGCTAGTCGAACTGCTCAGCATCGTGACGGATGGCGCGATCGCCTTTCATCCGCGGCACATCATCCGCCTGGGCGCGGGCGCGAAGCTGACCTTGCTGGAAACCGCGCAGGGCGCGGATGGCGTGGCCTATCTGCACAACCCGGTCTTCGAGGTGTCGCTGGCCGAGGGCGCCACGCTTGCGCATGTGCGCGTGCAGGCTGAAGGGCGCGCGGCGTTCCATCTGTCCTCCGTGCATGCGGCGATCGGCGCGGGTGCCACCTATGACAACTTCACGCTGAACGCGGGCGGGCGCATCGCGCGCAATGAAATCCACGCCGCGCTGAACGGCGCGCAGGGCGCCTGCCACATGAATGGCGCGCAGCTCGGCTTCGATGGCCAGGTGGTGGACACGACCACGGTGCTGCATCATGCCGCGCCCGATTGCGCATCACGCCAGACCTACAAGACCGTGCTGAAGGGCCGCGCGCGCGGCGTCTTCCAAGGCAAGATCTTCGTGGCGCAGGTGGCGCAGCGCACCGATGGCTACCAGATGAACCAGGCGCTGCTGTTGTCGGAAGACGCTGAGATGGACAGCAAGCCGCAGCTGGAAATCTACGCGGATGACGTGAAGTGCAGCCATGGCGCCACCGTCGGCGCGCTGGATGCCGAGCAGCTGTTCTACCTGCGCGCCCGCGGCATTCCGGCCGATGAGGCACGGGCCATGCTGGTCGAAGCCTTCCTCACCGAAGCCGTGGATGGCGTTGCCAACGAAGAATGCCGCGCCGCACTCGATGAAGCGGTGCGCGGCTGGTGGGCGCGGGAAGCGTGATGGACGGCGCCACACCCAGCTTCGACATCGCGCGTATCCGGGCGGATTTCCCGATCCTGGCGAGCGAGTATCGCGGCAAGAAGCTGGTGTTCCTGGACAGCGGGGCCTCCGCGCAGAAGCCGCGCCAGGTGATCGACGCGATGGTCGATTGCATGCGCTCGGCCTACGCGAATGTGCACCGCGGCGCCTATCATTTGAGCGAGGCGGCGACCGCCGCCTTCGAGGCTTCGCGCGAGGCCACAGCGCGTTTCCTGAACGCGCCGAGCGCGCAGGACATCATCTTCACCAGCAACTCCACCATGGCGATGAACCTGGTCGCGCACAGTTTCGGGCGCGGCGTGCTGAAGCCCGGCCAGGCGGTGGTGGCCTCCGAGATGGAGCACCATGCGAACCTGGTGCCCTGGCAGATGCTGCGCGATGCGCATGGCACGGAATTGCGCATCTGTCGGATCACCGATGCAGGCGAACTGGACCTTGGGCACCTGGCCGAATTGCTCGCCGATGGGCGTGTGGGCCTGGTTGCCGTCACGCATATGTCCAACGTGCTGGGCACGGTGACGCCCGCAGCGCAGATCGCGCGCATGGCGCATGAAGCGGCTGCCAAGGTGCTGTTCGACGGCAGCCAGGCCGCCGTGCATCGGCGCGTGGATGTGCAGGCGCTGGATGCGGATTTCTACTGCTTCACCGGCCACAAGCTCTATGGCCCCACGGGCATCGGTGTGCTCTACGCGCGTGCAGAGTTGCAGCGGGTAATGCCGCCCTTCCTCGGCGGTGGCGACATGATCGCGACTGTCGGCCTGCACCATTCCACCTGGGCCGAGCCGCCCGCCAAGTTCGAAGCCGGCACGCCGCCCATCATCGAGGCTATCGGGCTGCACGCCGCGATCGAATACGTCGAGACAATCGGCATGGGCGCGATCGAGGCACATGAACGTGCGCTGGTCGACCACGCCATGGCCACCCTCTCGCGCGTCGATGGGCTGACCATCCATGGCCGCGCGCAGGACCGCGGCGGCGTTTTCGCCTTCGGCCTGGACACCGCACATGCGCATGATGTGGCGACCCTGCTGGACCGCGCCGGCATCGCCGTTCGCTCCGGCCGGCATTGCGCGGAACCGCTGCATGAGCGCCTGGGTGCAGAGGGCGGCACCTGCCGCGCCAGCTTCGGCCTCTACACCACGACCACCGAGATCGATTACCTGGCGGAAACGCTGGTCTCCGCCCGGAAATTCTTCGCGTGAGTTTCTCGGAACTGCGCGATCTGTACCAGGACATCATCCTGGACCATGGGCGCAAGCCGCGGAACTTCCGCAGGCTGGACGCGCCGACGCACCGCGCGCGCGGCGACAACCCGCTCTGCGGCGACCGGATCGAGCTGTTCCTGGATATCCAGCGCGAGCGCATCGTGGACGCCGCCTTCATCGGCCGCGGCTGCGCCATCAGCGTCGCCAGTGGGTCGCTGATGACCGAGACGCTGCCCGGCAAGACACCCGCCCAGGCGCGCGCTCTCTCCGACGCCTTCCGCGCGTTTGCCATGACCGGCATTTGCCCGGCCTGCGACGCGGAATCGATGGAGCGCCTGACGCCACTGGCCAGCGTGCATGAGTTCCCCAGCCGCGTGAAATGCGCGACGCTGCCATGGGTCGCGCTGAACGCAGCGCTCGACGGCCAAGGCCAGGAGGCGAGCAGTGAGTGAAGTATCCACCTGGACACCCGATGGCGAACAGCACCCCCCGGTGACGGAAGAGGGCGTGATCGGCGCGCTCAAGACCGTCTTCGACCCGGAAATCCCTTGCGACATCTACGAGATCGGCCTGATCTACGCGATCGAGATCGCCGATGATGGGGACGTCAAGATCGAGATGACGCTGACCACACCTTCATGCCCCTCCGCCCAGGAACTGCCCGAGCAGGCGCGCGAGGCGGTGCAGGCGGTGGCCGGCGTGAAGCAGGCCCGGGTCGAGATCGTGTGGGACCCGCCCTGGGACCCCTCGCGCATGTCCGAAGACGCGCGGCTTGCGATGAACCTGTTCTGATGGAGGCCCGGCCATGAGCACGACCACCGAAAAGCCCCGCGCCCGCGCGCTGCCGCCGCTGATCTCGCTGTCGGACCTGGCGGTCGAGAAGTTGCGCGGCTTCTACGCCAATGCCGAGGCCGGCAAGCTGCTGCGCATCAGCACCAAGACCAAGGGCTGCTCCGGCATGGCCTATGACCTGCAATTCGTGGACGAGGCCGGCCCGAACGATGAACGCGTGACCGACCAGGGCGTTACCATCCTGGTGGACCGCAAGGCCACGCTCTATTTGATCGGCACGATGATGGATTACGAGGTGAAGCCCATGTCCCAGGGCTTCGTCTTCGTGAACCCGAATGAAAAGGGCCGCTGCGGCTGCGGCGAGAGCTTCCACATCTAAAGCCCTCGCCGCGCCGCTGTCACAGCGCGCTGGACCAGTCCGCCGGGAAGAACCGGAAGCCCTCGCCCATCGGCCCGATGCGCCCGACCGCCGGGAAGGGGAAGTGATACGCTGTCATCAGCGCGCGCTCTGCGGCGATGCGCCCGAACAGCGCGCGCCGCGTGGCCGCAGCCGTCGCCCCGTCGATGTCGAACACTGATGCCCAGCCAGGGTTGCGCAGGAACAGCTCGGGGCGTGATGCGGCGTCGGCCGTC
>JAPLOK010000264.1 GCA_026400775.1 Alphaproteobacteria bacterium
GGTGGTGCGGTGGACCAGGAACTGACTGCCGCGCGCGGCATCCCGGCGCTGAATGGCGCGGCCGAACGCATGACAGAGGCCGTCGCACTCGCGCGACGCTTTCCGCAGGCGCGCATCATCTTCACCGGCGGCACGCCCAACCCGCTGGGCAATGCGCTGACTGAAGCCGATGTCGCGCGGCAGGTCTTCGGCGCGCTGGGCCTGCCGCCGGAGCGCGTGGTGTATGAAAACCAGGCGCGCAACACGCATGAGAATGCCACGCTGTCCCGTCCGTTGGCCAACCCGCAGCCTGGCCAGGTGTGGTTGCTGGTCACCAGCGCCTCGCACATGCCGCGTGCGATGGGGGTGTTCCGCGCGGCCGGCTGGCCCGTCACGGCCTGGCCGGCGAACTACTCCACGGGCACAACGTATGCTTCGGGCTATGACGCGCCATTCAGCCAGAGGCTTGGCATGGCCGAATGGGCGCTGCGGGAATACACCGGGCTTGCGGCATATTGGGCACTGGGGCGGACGGATGCGCTGCTGCCCGCGCCCTGAAGGGCTTGCGGCATCCGCGCATTGCATTAGATCCGCGACATAATCAATTGGATGTCCCCCACATGATGCGTCTTGCTCTCGCGGGCTTCGCCGCGATCGGCCTCGCCGCCCCCGCCACGGCACAGGTGCGTTTGGAACTGGAGGCCGGCGCCAGCTTCCAGTCACGCAACACCGTGCGCATCCCCGGTGACACCGGCACACGCTTCGACATGAACCGCCTGCAGGGCGCGCCCAGCAGCCCCGTGGTGCGCGTGACACTCGACTGGCAGGTGGCCGAGCGCCATGGCCTGCGCGCCAGCTACCAGTACCTGCGCAGCGAAGGCACCGGCCAGCTTCCGGGCGCCACGCGCTTCCAGAACATCGTCTTCGCCGCCGGCACCGCCACGCGCGGCAACTACCAGTTCGACACCTGGCGCGTGACTTACCGCTACCGGCTGCTGCATACGGAGAACACCAGCCTGCATGTTGGTGGCACGGTGTTGGTGCGCAACGCCGAAATCCGGATGCGGCAGGGCGCGGTGTCGGATCGCCGTGGCGATGTGGGCGTGGTGCCGCTGATCCACCTGGCCGGCGAATGGCGCGTGACGCCGCAATTGCGCCTGATGGCCGAAGTGGACGCGCTGGGCGCACCCGCAGGCTATGCGGTGGATGCCGCATTGCGCGGTGCCTATGCGATCAACCGGAACTGGGAAGTGACGGCCAGCTATCGCTTTCTGGATGGTGGCGCGGATAACCGGCGGGTGTTCAACTTCGCCTCCTTCCACAGCCTGACCGCGGGCCTGGCCTACCGCTTCTGACGCGCCCGGTGCATATGCAGCGCTTGGCTTGAAGGGGCGCGCCATGGCGTTGCGGATCGGGATCATGGGCATTGCTGGCCGGATGGGTCAGTTGCTGCTGCGCGAGGTCGGGGTTGCCGGCCATCATCTGGCGGGCGGCCTTGTGCACGGGCGCCCGGCGCCCGATGGCGTCACCGGCTTTGCCGATGCCGCCGCCCTGTGCGCGGCTTCCGATGCGGTGATCGACTTCACGCATGCCCATGCCGCGCCCGCCCATGCCGCCGCCGCTGCCGTTGCGGGCTGTGCCTTCATCCTGGGCACTTCGGGCCTTTCGGCCGAGGAAGAGGCCGCGCTGCGGCTTGCCGCACAGCGGATCCCGATCGTCTATGCGGCGAATTTCGCACCGGGCGTGAACCTGATGTTCGCGCTGGCCGAACGCATGGGCGCGGCGCTGCCGGCCACCCGATATGACGCCGAGATCGTCGAGATGCATCACCGCCAGAAGGTGGATGCGCCCTCGGGCACCGCGGTGGGCCTCGGCCGCGCGGTGGCCGCGGGCCGCGGCACCACGCTGGAGGATGCCGGTCGGGAATCCGGCCGCGATGGCCATACCGGCGCGCGCGGCACCGGCAGCATCGGCTTCGCGGCGCTGCGCGGTGGCCAGGTGGTGGGCGAGCACACGCTGCTCTTCGCCGCCGCCAACGAGCATATCGCGCTCACCCATCGCAGCTTCGACCGCGCCGCCTATGCGGTGGGCGCGGTGCAGGCCGCCAGCTGGGCGCGGGGCCGCGCCGCCGGGCTGTACGACATGAAGCATGTGCTTGGCATGGCATGAAGGTATGGCTGCGCCGCATGCTCGCGCGCAAGCCCTGGCGGGCCTCCGCCAGGCTGCGGCTGCAGGCCGACCGGCTGCGCCGCGCAGGCCAGCTGGCCGATGCCGAAGCCCTCTACCGCCAATACCTCGCCGACCGGCCCGATGATGCCGTGGGCTGGTGCATGCTGGCCCATTGCCTGCACGCGCGGGGCCGTTTGGCCGAGGCCGATGCGCTCTATGCTGAGGCCGCCGCGCTCGCCCCGGACAATGCCGACGCGCAGCTGTTCCGCGCGGGCTTCCTGTTCCAGCATGGGCGCGAGGCGGATATCCCGCCCTTCGCCATCCGCGCCCGCGCGGCGGGCGCTACCCAGGTGCGGATCGCCGAGGCCTGCGGCCAGTTCGGCCTGGGCCTGGAGCCGGCCCCCGATGCTGAGGCCGATGCGGCCAAGCTGTGGATCGACCTGACCGACCTGTTGATCTACCTGCGGCACAATCCCAATCTCTCGGGCATCCACCGCGTCATCACCGCGCTGATCCAGCATGCCAGCCCGCAGCCCGGGCGGATCGCCTTCGTCCTGACCCGGCCCTGGAGCGATGTGTTCTGGGCGCTCTCGCCCAAGGCGGTGGGCGAGCTGCTGCCGATGATCGAGGCCGGGCAGGGCGCAAGCCCGCCGATGCACGCGCTGATCGATCGCCTGGTGCGCGGCGCGCGCCCGGCCAGCCCGCGGCCGGGGCTGCGCTACCTTCAGCCCGGCGCCTTCTGGCTGGGAGAGGGCAGCCCGCCTTTACATGCCGCCCTGCGTCGCGCGGGCGCGGTGGAGATCGTGCTGCTGCACGACCTGATCCCGCTGACCCACCCGCAACTCTGCATGTCCGACCAGGTGCAGCTGTTCAACGGCGTGGTGGGTGAGGTGTTGCTCGGCGCGCATGGCATCATCGCCAATAGCCGACACACCGGCACCGAGGTCCAGGCCGCCATCGACGCCTATGGCCTGCCCCCGCGCCCGGTGGCGGTGACGCCGCTGGCGCATGCGATGCGGCCGGTGGCACCCGCCGGCGAGTGGCCCGACAGCATCGCCGCACTGCGCGGACAGGCTTTCGTGCTCTCGGTCGGCACCATCGAGCGGCGCAAGAACCATGCGCTGCTGGTGCGCGTCTGGGGCCGGCTGCTGGCTGAGGGGCTGCGCCCGCCGATCCTCGTGCTGGCCGGCAAGCCGGGCTGGGATTATTCCGAGCTCGAGACCGCTTTGGCCGAGACCGGCGGGCTGGACGGGCTGCTGCGCATGATGCCCGGCCTGACGGACGCTGCGCTGGAGACGCTCTACCAGAACTGCCTCTTCACCGCCGCCCCGAGCCTGATCGAGGGCTGGGGCCTGCCGATCGGTGAGAGCATGGCGCGCGGCAAGCTCTGCGTCACATCGAGGGCCATGCCTTGCTGATCGACCCCGAGGATCCGGATGCCGCCGTACCGCTGTTTCGTCGCCTGATTACCGATGCCGCCTGGCGCGCCGGCCTCGAAGCCGACATGGCCGCCCGCTTCTCCCCGCGCGACTGGCCCGAGGTCGCCACCACCATCATCGCTGCCTGCATGGGCATGGCGATGGATGCCGCAGAGGCCAGCGAGCCCGAGCGGCCACGCCTGCCAGCCGGGCTGCGCTTCGTGCCAGGCCCGATTCTGGGCGCGCATGCCCGCGCGCCGGCGCTGCATCCGGTGGCGCATCCGCTGCGGCTGATGCTGGCCGAAGGCTGGCGCCCGCCGGCCGTGAATGGCTGCCAGATGGCCGGCGCCGAGGCTTGGCTGCACCTGGACGCGATGGCGCCAGGCGTGCTGCATGTCGCGCTCGCGGCCGGCCGGGCGGTGCGTGTCACCGCGCATGATCAATCGGTGGAGATCGCGGCCGATGGCCATGCGATGCTGCGCCTGCCGTTGGCTGCCGGCCCCCATTCCATCCGCCTGCTGGCCAGCATGGATGGCATGCCGGCGGGCACGCTGCCCTGGGTCAGGCTGGTCTCGGTGGAGTTGCGCGGCGGCTGATCGCCGTGCCGAAGGGCGGCAGTCGGCCCAGGCGGTTCTCCACCACCACCAGGAAGCCGCGGGCGCGGCCCTCGGCATCGGCGGGGATGCGCCGCAGCGTCACGGCATCGCCGAGATTTCCGCCGATCGCCTCAATCACGCCCGGGCCAGTTGTGACCACCAGGTCGCAATGCATGGCGCGGAACTGGCCGCGTTCGGCCGCGCGCGCGGCCCAGGCGGGCAAGGGGCGGCTGCTGCGATCAGCGCAGAGCAGGTCGCCCGGCGCTGGCGCGCGCGCCAAGGCCTCATGGGTGATGAAGGGCGCGCTGTCCGGCCAGGCTTCGGCCATGGCGTCCAGGTGGTCCAGATAGAGGGAATGCGCGGCATCGGGGCGGAACTCGGTGCGGTCAACGCCGGCGGTGGCCATCAGCCAGGATATGAAGGCGGCCGACCAGAAGGGCTCGGCCCAGCTTTGTGCCGCCTCGCCGCGCAGGGTGGCTAGGTAGCGGGCGCGATTGGCCGCGATGGGGGATTCGAGCGTGGTGCGCCAATAGGCGAGCACGGCGGGGAAATTCGCGGTCTCCGACTCCGCGCCACGGCCGGGCGGGCGCGTGGTGTCGCAGCCCGGGGTCAGCGGCGGGCCGGCCAGCCCCTGGGACAGGCAGCCCCAGGCCTGCCATTCGGCGATGGCGAAGCGCGCAAGGCGCTCACGCGTCTCGGGCGGGTAGGGGATGGGTGGCGGCATGGCGGGCGGCGGCGGCATGGCGCAGGCGGCCAGCAGCAGCAGGACCACCAGTGCCCTCAACTGGGCAGGCCGCCTTCGCCGCTGTCGCCATGCATCGCCATGCGCATCAGCGTGACCATCATGGCGCTGCGCGCGGCCGGATCAGCGGCTTCCAGCAATGCCTGTTTCTCGGCCGGCGAGAAGGGGCAGAGCATGGACAGCGTGGTGACCAGCATGGCCTCGGGCGTCTTTTCCACGGCTTCCCAGTTCACCTCCATGCCCTGGGTGCGGAAATAGGGGCGCAGCAGGTCCAGCAATTCGGCCCGCGGCAGGCTGTCAGCGGCGGGCAGCGGCTCCATATCCATGGCAAACTCGGCATAATCCACAGCCATGCGACGATAGCCGCGGCGCATCTCGGTTTCGGATTGCACGCGGAAGCGCAGCAGCCCGGAGAGCGTGATCAGACAGCGCCCGTCATCGGTCTCGGAGAAGGAGGTGATGCGGCCGAGGCAGCCCACGCCATAGATAGCGGTGCCGCGATCCGTCCTGGGCCGGGAGGGATCGCCCTGGATCATGCCCAGCACGCGGCCACCGGCCAGCGCATCCTCGACCATCGCCAGGTAGCGTGGTTCGAAGATGTTCAGCGGCAGCCGGCCATGCGGCAGCAGCAGGGCACCAGCCAGGGGAAAGACCGGGATCTCGCCCGGCAGATCCTCGAAGCATGTGATGAAAGCGGTCACGCTCTACTTGAACAGCATGGTGGAAAGCTGGCGACGCGCCTTGACGGTGGCGGGGTCCATGAAGCCCCAGGCCTCAAAGAACTTCAGCAGTTGCTTGCGCGCGGCCTGGTCGTTCCAGGCGGGGTCGCGCTTCATCGCGGCGAACAGGGCATCTGCCGCTTCGGTGCGCTGTTCCATGGCATTCAGCGCGATGGCCAGTTCGATGCGCGCCTCATGGTCATCAGGGTCGGCGGCCAGGCGGCGTTCGAACTCGCCGGTCTTGCCCGCGGCCTCGCGGCCTGCGATGGCCAGCTCGATCTGCGAGCGGACGGCGACAATCTCGGCGTGTTCGGCGATCTTGGCGGGCATGTCGGCGAGCATGCCTTGCGCCTGCTCCTCCTCGCCCAGCGCCAGGTAGCAGCGCGCGAGGCCGGCCAGCGCCTCGGCATTTTCGGGCTCCTGCTCGGCGAGGGCTGCGAAGAGTTCGAAGGCCTCGACCGCCTTGCCCGCTTCCAGCAATGTCTTGCCCTCGGCCAGCAGGTCGGCGCCCGGCATCTGCCCGCCGGCCATCTTCAGCAGCGCCTCGATGAAGCGCTTCACATCGCTCTCGGGCAGGGCGCCCTGGAAGATGTCGGCGATCTGCCCCTGCCAGAAGGCGGCGACCGTGGGCACGCTCTGCAGCGGCAGGCCCATTTGCGTCAGCTGCTGGACCAGGCTGCGGTTCTTGTCGATGTCGATCTTGACCAGGCGCACGCGGCCGCCGGCGGCGCGCACCACCTTCTCGAGCGTGGGCGTCAGCGTCTTGCAGGGGCCGCACCAGGTGGCCCAGAAATCCACCAGCACCGGCACTTCGCGCGATGCCTGGATCACGTCCTGCATGAAGGTCTTTTGGTCGCCATCCATGATGGGATCTGGCGAAGGGGCTTGCGACAACACGTTCATCATCTCGGTTCCTGGCAGGAAAGCTAGATGTGGCGGCAAGGGCGTTCTGGCAAGCTGGCCGCAGGATGATATCGAATTCGAAACCTTGAATTGATACGGTAGGCATATTATTCTTGATTGCAGCCATAGGCCGGGATGCAACGTGTGGGACGCGCCGCGCATATCATGACCGTGCTGGGGACGCGCCCGGAAGCCATCAAGATGCTTCCGGTTGCACATGCCCTGCGCGGGGTGGGCTTCCGCCACAGCATGGTCTCCACCGGCCAGCAGCGGGACCTGGTCGCGCAGGTCTTCGCGGGCTTCGGCACCTGGCCGGATATCGACCTCGCCCTGATGCGGGAACGCCAGACGCCCAACCAGATCCTGGCCGCCATCCTGACTGCGCTGCCGCCGCTGCTGTCAGCCGACCGGCCGGACATGCTGCTGGTGCATGGCGACACCTCGACCGCGCTGGCTGCCACGCTGGCCGCACATCACGCGGGTATTCCGGTGGGCCATGTCGAGGCCGGGTTGCGCAGTCATGATCTGTTGCAACCGAGCCCGGAGGAGATGAATCGCGTCGCCATCGACGCCATCGCCGCCTGGCGTTTCGCGCCGAGTGAGCAGGCGGCGAATCGCGTCGCCATCGACGCCATCGCCGCCTGGCGTTTCGCGCCGAGTGAGCAGGCGGCGGCGAATCTGGCGCGCGAATATGGCGCGGGGCGCGTGCTGGTCGCGGGCAATACCGGCATCGATGCGCTGCTGGCCATGGCGGCGCGCACCCCGCCCGAAGCCCCGCCCACGCGCCGGCGCATCCTGGTGACCGTGCACAGGCGCGAAAGCCTGGGCGCGCCGATGCAGGCCATCGCCGAGGGGCTGAGCCGCGTCGCCGCGCGCGGCGACGTGGAATTGCTGCTGCCGCTGCACCCCAACCCCGCGGTGCGCGCGGCCCTCTCGGGGCTTGCTGGCGCGCGCATCACCGAACCGCTGTCCTACCCCGAGATGGTGCGCGCCATGCTCTCGGCCCACCATGTCATCACCGATTCCGGCGGCTTGCAGGAGGAAGCGCCAGCGCTGGGCAAGCCTGTCCTCGTGCTGCGCAATGTCACCGAACGGCCCGAGGCGGTGGCCACCGGCGTGGTGCGCGTGATCGGCCATGACCCAGCGCGCATCGCCGCCGAAGCTGGCCTGCTGCTGGATGACGCGGCTGAGTACGCCGCCCGCGCCCGGCCGGTCTTTCCCTATGGCGATGGCCGCGCCGCGCTGCGCATCGCAGCCGCCCTGCGCGAGGCCTTGGCATGAGCCGCGTCTGCGTGGTGGGCCTGGGCTATGTCGGGCTGCCCTCGGCAGCCCTGCTGGCCGCGCGCGGGCATGAGGTGCTGGGCTGCGACATCAACCCCGAGGTGGTCGCCGCCGTGCAGGCAGGCTGGGCGCATGTGGTCGAACCCGATCTCGACATGCTGCTGGAGGCCGCAGTCGCGACCGGCCGACTGCGCGCCGCCACAGCCCCCGCGCCGGCCGATTACCTGGTGCTGGCCGTGCCCACGCCCATCACCCCCGACCACCAGCCCGACCTCTCCATGCTGGAGGCCGCGGCTGACAGCATCGCGCCCATACTGCGGGCGGCCTGCTGCGTCATCATCGAGAGCACCATTCCCGTCGGCACCACGGAGGCCATTGCAGCCCGGCTGGCCGCCTTGCGGCCTGATCTGCGCTTCCCCATACGTGGCGGGCCGATCGGCGATGTGATGATCGCCCATTGCCCCGAACGCGTGCTGCCAGGCCGCACGGTGCAGGAACTGGTCAGCAATGCGCGGGTGATCGGCGGCATCACGCAAGGCTGCGCGGAGGTTGCAGCCGCCCTCTATGCCAGCTTCGCCATCGGCCCGCGCCATTTGACCGATTGCCGCACGGCCGAATTCGTCAAGCTCGCCGAGAATGCCTATCGCGATGTGAACATCGCCTTCGCCAATGAACTGGCCAATCTCGGCGCGCGGACGGGCGTGGACCCCTGGCCCGCGATCAGGCTGGCCAACCACCATCCGCGCGTTTCGATCCTGCGCCCGGGGCCTGGCGTGGGCGGGCATTGCATCGCCGTCGACCCCTGGTTCCTGGCGGCCGCTGCGCCTGATGCAGCGCCGCTGATCCGCGCGGCGCGCGGGGTGAATGAAGGGCGGCCGGCCACCATAGCGGCCGAGATCGCACAGCGCGCCGAGGGCCGGCCGGTGGCGCTGCTGGGCCTGTCCTATAAGCCCGATATCGATGATCTGCGTGAAAGCCCGGCGCTGGCGGTGGCGCGCATCCTGGCCGGGCAGGGCGTGGCCCTGCTGGTGGTGGAGCCGCATCTGCGCGCGCTGCCCGCTGGGCTTGCGGGCGCCGCGCTGGTGGATGCCGGTGCGGCTCTCAACCGCGCGCACTGCATCGGACTGCTGGTCGCGCACAGCGCCTTCGCGCCGCTGCGCGCCGCCCTCGCCGGGCGTTGCGTGGTGGATGCGGCAGGGCTGCTCGCGGCGTGACTGGCCAACGCGGCCGCAACTGGTAGCCTGCCCTCCAGACAACCGGACAGGCCGCCATGACACCGCCCCGCAACAGCAATGCCGCCCGTGACATCGCGCACGCCCTGCACCCCTACAC
>JAPLOK010000488.1 GCA_026400775.1 Alphaproteobacteria bacterium
AAGCGCTGCGCCGCAACCGCGAGATCCGCCTGGTGATGAAGGATCTGCCGATCCTGGGCCCGCCCAGCGTGCAGGCCGCCCGCGCCCTGCTCTCAGCGCAGCGCCAGAACCGCTACGCGCAGCTGCTGGGCAACCTGCTGCGCATGCGCGAGGAGGTGACGGACGCCTCGCTGCGCCGCGAATCCGACCGCGCCGGCCTGGACTGGACGCGGCTGCGCCGTGACATGGAGGACGTGGCCATCCAGCGCCGCATCGACACCAACCTGGCGCTGGCGCGGACGCTGGATATCCAGGGCACGCCGGCGATCATCGTGGGCGAACAGCTGCTGCCGGGCGCGGTTGATCTGCGCGAGCTGGAGGCGGCGATCGCCGGGGCTTAAGCGCCGATGACGCCGGACCAGTTCAACAGCTTCTGCGCCTCCCTGCCGCACAGCACCCATGTGGTGCAATGGGGCGGCGCGCAGGTGTGGAAGCTGGGCGGCAAGCTGTTCGCCGCCATGTGGGATGGTCACGTGCCGAATGCCGGCATCACGTTCAAGGTGACGCCGCTGGCCTTTGAGTTGCTGCGCGACCAGCCGGGATTGCGGCCAGCACCCTATCTCGCCTCACGCGGGATGAAGTGGATCCAGCGCGTCTCGGCCGCGAGCATGAGCGATGATGAGCTGATGCTCTACCTGCGGCAGAGCTACGAGCTGGCGCTGGAGCGGCTGACCCGCGCGCAACGCCAGGCGCTTACTTCTTCGCCTGCGCCCTGAGATCGGCGATCGTCGCGCGGTTCGTCACCTGCTCGGGATTTTGCCGGATTTCAATGATCGCGGGCTTCTTCGACGCGATGGCGCGCTTGACCGCCGGCACCAGTTCCTCGGTGCGGTTCACCGTCTCGCCATGGCCGCCGAAGGCCTGGATGAAGGCGGCGAAATCTGGGTTGGTCAGCGCCGTGCCCGAGACGCGCTCCGGGTAGGTCCGTTCCTGATACATCCGGATGGTGCCGTACATGCCGTTGTTGAACACCAGCACGATGGGCCGCACACCATGGTGGAAGGCGGTGGCGATTTCCTGGCCGGTCATCAGCGCGCCGCCATCGCCCACGAAGCAGATGGTGGTGCGGTCGGGTTCGGTGATCGCGGCGCCAATCGCCGCGGGGATGCCATAGCCCATGGCGCCGCAGGTCGGGCCCAGGAAATCCTGGCCTTCCTTCACATGCATGAAGCGCGTGGGCCAGGTGGCGAAATTGCCGGCATCCGTGGTGTAGATGGTGTCGTCCGGCAGCACCTTTTCCAGCGCCTGCAAGGCCACGGCCAGGTTCAGCGGCCCTTCATATTGCTGCGGTTCGGCCTGCTTCAGGCGCGTCGCGCGCACGGCCTTGGCCCAGGCGCCCCAGCCCGGCTTGCGCACCTTCATCGCCTTCACGGCGTTCGCAAAGGCGTTCAAATCCGCGGTGATGCCCAGCGCCGGGCGATACACCCGCCCGATCTCCGCCTGGTCCGGATAGACCTGCACCAGCGGCGTGCCGCCGGCCATGTCCAGCAGGGTATAGCCCTGGCTCACGGGTTCCCCCATGCGGGTGCCGATGGCCAGGATCAGGTCGGCCTCCTTGGCATGTGCGACCAGCCCGGCATCGGCACCCACGCCCAGATCGCCGGCGAAGAGTTCATGGTCGCCAGGGAACAGCCCCTGCCGGCGGAAGGAGACCGCGGTGGGCAGCTTGTTGCCCTCGATGAATTTGCGGATCGCCTTGCGCCCGGCCGCCGTCCAGCCGGCGCCGCCGCCCAGCACCACCAGCGGCTTTTTCGCGCCGGCCAGCATTTCCATCATCGCGTCCAGCGCGGCCGGGGCCGGGTAGGGCGGCGTGACATGCGCAGGCCCGATATCGGGCACGGCGGCGAAGCGCTTCTGCATTTCCTCGCTGATCGCGACCACCACCGGACCGGGCCGGCCGCTGCGCGCGACATCGAAGGCATGGGCCATCAGTTCGGGAATGCGGTGCTCGTCATCGATCTGCGTGACCCACTTGGCCAGCGGGCTGAACATGCGGCGATAATCGACCTCCTGGAAGGATTCGCGGTCGGTTTCCTCGCGCGGGATCTGGCCCACGATCAGCACCAGCGGGGTGCTGTCCTGCATGGCGATGTGCACGCCGATGCTGGCATGACACGCCCCAGGCCCGCGCGTGACGATGGCCACGCCGACGCGCCCGGTCAGCTTGGCATGCGCCTCGGCCATGTTCACTGCACCCGCCTCGAAGCGGCAGGTCACCAGCTCCACCTGGTTGCGGTTGGCGTAAAGGCCATCGAGCAGGTCCAGGTAGGACTCGCCTGGCACGGCGAAGACATGGGTGGTGCCCTGCGCGATGATCGCGTCGGCCAATAGCCGCCCGCCCATGCGTGGTTCGAGATGCTTCGCCTTGGCCATGGCCTTCCCCCTGAATCTTGCCGTCGTTCTGTAGAACGGTTTGCCGCGCGGCGGAATTGAGCCGCCAGCTGCCATGACAATTCCTTCATCTTGCCATGCGGCGCCACGCGCCCGGCGCAGTCCCGCCACGCGCCACCGGCATTGATGCACCCAGGGAAGCCCCCCTTCCCCGGCCGGGCTATGGTGCCCGTCCAGTCGGACAGAGACGATGCGCAAGGGTTTGATGGTTGTGCTGTCGGCGGCCTCGCTGGGCCTGGCCGCCTGCCAGCACCCTGATGGCAGCCTGGATCTGGGCAATACGTTGCTGCTGGGCGCCGGCGTGGCGGCGGTAGCCGGCGTTGCGGCCTCGCAGCCCAGCTACCAGCCGGTGGGCTGGGGCTATGGGCATCGGGGGTATGGATACCGCCACCATGGCTGGGGGCCACCGCGGCATCATGGATGGCACCGTCCACATCACTGGCATGGCGGCGGTTGGCATGGCGGCGGCTGGAACCATGGCTGGCGGCAGCAGCACTACCCCGGGTGGCGGCACCATCACCACCATGGCTGGCGAGCCTGGTGATACCAGCGGCAGCACGATACGGCCCGTGGCCGGCGCACCCAGCGCGCGCCGGCGATTGAGGCGCACAATGAATCCCGACGACTCGCTGCAAGCGAGCGTCGGTATGAGCGGCACAAAAATACCTTGATCGCGCCACGCCTTGCCGCAGCGCCGGCGCGATGGGGCCACGAAGCCCGGGCATAACCAGCATCACGGAACCCCCTTCCCGCCCGGCGCATCCCGCGCCGGGCAGACCATCCAGGTGATGCCATGCGCAAGCTGCTTGCTGCCTCCGCCCTTTCCGCCCTGGTGATGCTGGGCGGCTGCCAGAACCCCGACGGTTCGATCAACGCCGGCAATACCCTGTTGCTGGGTGCGGGTGTCGCGGCCGTGACTGGCCTGGCCGTTGCCTCAAGCCAGCCGCGCCACTACGGCTATGGCTATGGCCATCGGCCGGTCTATGGTCACGGCTATGGGCGCCCCTATCGGGGCTGGTGAGGGCTAGGAATGCGTTGGTGGGGCATGGCATTGGCGGCGGTGATGCTGGCGGGCTGCACGCCTTTCGCCGCCTTCCATGCCGGCACCTTCCACCTGGAGGTGCCGCGCCCGACCCCGCCGCCACCCGCGCCGCTACGCGTGCCCGACCGGCCCCAGTGAATCCTGGCTGGTGGTGCGGATGATGGCGGCAAACAGCCGCAACGC
>JAPLOK010000063.1 GCA_026400775.1 Alphaproteobacteria bacterium
CCTGCGTGCTCGCCCTCGGCCTGGTGCAGTCAGGCTTTGCAGAACCCGCCGTCTATGACGGCAGCTGGACCGAATGGGCCTCGCGCCCCGAAACCACGAAAGCCACAGCATGAGCCACAAATACGAAACCCGCCTCTCCCACATGGGCCGCGCCGGCACGCATGTGCATGGCTTCGTGAACCCGGGCGTGCATCGCGGTTCGACAGTGCTGTTCCCCGATTGCGAAACGCGGCGCGACGGTGCCGCCAAGCGCATGGACCAGTACATGACCTACGGCACGCAAGGCGGGCCGACGCACTACGCCTTCGAGGACGCGATCGCCGAGGTCGAAGGCGGCAAGCGCGCGATGATTGTCGGAACCGGTCTGGCCGCCGTGGTGGTGCCTTTGCTGGCCTATCTGAAGGCGGGCGATCACTGCCTGATGCCCGACAGCGTCTATGGCCCGGCGCGCAACATCGCCAACACCATGATGGCCGGCTGGGGGATCGAGACCACCTTCTACGACCCATGTGTCGATGAAGCCGACATGGCCGCGCTGATCCGCCCGAACACCCGCGTGGTCTATACCGAAAGCCCCGGCTCACACACCTTCGAGATGCAGGATATCCCGGCCATCGCGCGCGCCGCGCACGCGCGTGGTGCCAAGGTGCTGATGGACAACACCTGGGGCATTCGCATCTTCCAGCCCTTCCAGCGCGGCGTGGATGTGTCGATCCAGGCGCTGACGAAATACGTCGGCGGCCATTCGGACATCCTGCTGGGCAGCGTCACCGTCAACACCGATGAGGACTGGCAGATCATCCGCGGCGCGGGTTCGCTGCTGGGGCAGTTCGCCTCGCCCGACGATGTGTGGCTCGCGCTTCGCGGCTTGCGGACCATGTCGGTGCGCATGAAGCACCAGGAGAAATCCGGCATCGAGATGGCCGAGTGGTTCGCGCAGCAGCCGCAGGTGAAGCAGGTGCTGCACCCGGCGCTGCCATCGCATCCGGGCCACGCGATCTGGAAGCGCGACTTCACCGGTGCGACCAGCCTGTTCGGTGTGGTGTTCCAGCCGCGCTACACCCAGGAGGACGTGTTCCGCTTCATCAACGCGCTCGCGCTGTTCGGCATCGGCGCGTCATGGGGCGGCTTTGAATCGCTGGCTTTGCCCACCACCGGCTTCATCACCCGCACCGCCGGCACCGGCGACTTCGGTGGTCCGATGACGCGCATCCATATCGGGCTGGAGGACGTCTCCGACCTGAAGGCGGATCTCGCGCAGGGGCTCGCGAAGATGGGGTAGGGCGCTACAGCAGCCCCTTCATCACCGCGTAGAGATCGTTCTTGCGTTCGAACCCGATGCCCGGCGCATCGGGCATGTTGATGCGGCTGTCCTGCACCGGCGTGTCGTCTGCAAAGCCGCCGAAGGGCGCGAAGACCTCCGGGTAGCTTTCATTGCCGCCCAGGCCCAGGCCTACGGCAATGTTCAGCGCGAACTGATGGCCGCCATGGGGCACGCAGCGACGCGGCGACCAGCCGTGTGCGCGCAGCATCTCGAGTGTGCGCAGATACTCCACCAGCCCGTAGGACAGCGCCGGGTCGAATTGCAGCACATCCCGGTCTGGCCGCAGCCCGCCATGGCGGATCAGGTTGCGGGCATCGAGCATGCTGAACAGGTTTTCACCGGTGGCGATCGGGTGCGGGTAGTGTTCCGCCAATATCGCGTGGGTCGAGAAGTCGAGTGGGTCCAGCGGTTCCTCGTACCAGCGCAGGCCATAGGGTGTCAGCGCAGCGCCATAGGCCAGTGCCGCATGCGGCCCGAACCGGCCATTCACATCCACGCAAAGGCGCGAACCATCGCCACCCAGCAGGCCCAGCACCGCCTCGATGCGCGCAATGTCCTCGCGCAGTGCTTCCTTCAGCGGTGTGCCCGGCGCGCCGCCGATCTTCATCTTCACGACCGAATAGCCCAGGCCCAGGTAGCGGCGCATTTCCTCGAGCAATTCGTC
>JAPLOK010000492.1 GCA_026400775.1 Alphaproteobacteria bacterium
CGGGGCACCGCGGTCAGCACCAGGTCGATGCCGTCGTGGTCATGGCTGCGCACATGCAGCGCGGCATCCGGCAGAGCGGCGATGGCGCGCTCGGGCAGTGTCACGATGTCATCGGGCTTGTGGTAGACGGAAATGGCCAGCGCCGGCTGGTCGCGGGCGATGATGCCGGCGGCACCGTCCAGCACTGGGTGCTCCTGGCCTTCGGTGTCGAGCTTGATGCAATCCACCCGCTCCGCGCCCAGCATGGCATCGAGCGTGACGCAGGGCACCACCACGCTGCCCGAACCGCCGGTGATGGTGCCCGGCGTGCCGGATGGGTCGAGCCGCAATTCACCGGCCGTCGCCCCGATGCCCGCCTGGTGCAGCGCGATGCGCGCGGCCACCGCCGGCGGCAACCGGTCGCGGTATTGCGTGAGCTTGGCGAAGGAAATCGGGTCCGGCTCGAAGGCGTGGTAGCGGCCGAAGCGCGGGCCGTGCCAGCGCAGGAAATGCTCCAGCGCATCGCCGGAAAAGGCGCCGCCATCGACCACCACGGCATCCTCCGGCAGGCGCAGCAGGGCGCGGTCGAAATAGATCGCCTCCGGCCGGGGTTCGGGCAGGGATGCATGGTCGAAGGCGAGCCGCCAGGCGAGATCGGCCGCGTAATGCCGCCGGCTTTGAGCATCGGCCAGGCGGTCATGCACGGCCATGATGCGCAGCGCCGCTGCCAGCAGCGGCTCGGGACCGGAGAGCTGGTAGTGCTCGCCCAGCGCCGCGCCCCAGCGCCAGAACGCCGCCATCACCGGAAGGATGCGCGTGATGCCGCGTGTGGCGAGCCAGGCCACGGTACGGCCGTGCACATGCTGCGGCGACCAGATGCCGACCAGCACCACAGGGTCCGGCCCGGTCAGCGCCAAGGCCTCGTCCAGCGGCAGCACCGGCACGCCCTCGGCCTCGCGCCCCCAGAAGCGGGGCGCATATTCCACCATGGCGGCGACCCGCCCCCCGCCGGCACGGACCGCGCGCATGATGCGCATGGGCAAAGCCGCGCTGCCGATGATCAGCAGCCGGCCTTCGTCAGCGGCGGCATCCAGCATGGCGCAGGTCGAATGCTGCATGGCGCCGATACGCCCGGCATCCAGCGTCTCGGCCAGCCAGGCGCGGGTGTCGGTCATGCGCGCTGGTCCAGCGCCCAGCGATTGGCCAGCAGCCAGCGCAGCGTCTGGCGCACGCCATCCTCGATGGTCACGCGCGGTGTCCAGCCAAGCGCGCGCATGCGTGAGCAGTCGAGGAAGATGAACGGGCTGTCCCCCACCCAGCCGCGCACGCCGCCGCTGTATTCCAGGCGCGGCGCCACACCCATCTCGGCGGTGATCCAGCCGATGCTGTCATTCACTCGGCACCAATGGTCCTGCCCGAGATTGTATATTGCGAAGGGCGCCGGCGCGCGGTCCAGCGCCAGCAGCATCGCCGCCACGCAGTCATCCACATGCAGATAGGATTTCTGCTGCTTACCATCGCCCAGCACCGGCAGCAGCGAAGGGTCCGCCAGGAGCCTCTTCGCGAAATCGAAGACATGTCCATGCGTGTAGCGCGGCCCCAGGATCGAGACGAAGCGGAACACGGTGGCATGGAAGCCGAAGCCCTCGGCATAGGCCGAGAGCAGCCCCTCCGCCGCCACCTTCGACATGCCATAGAGCGAGGTCTGCACCGGGAAGGGCGCGTCCTCCGGCGTGGGGAAGATGCTCGCCTCGCCATAGACGCTGCCGGTGGAGGAGAAGAGGATGCGCGTTACACCCTGCGCGCGCATCGCCTCCAGCACATTCTGGGTGACGATCGCGTTCTGCTCCAGGTCGCGGCGCGGGTGCTGGGTGCCGAAGCGCACATCGGCATTGGCGGCCAAATGGAACACCGCATCGATGCCGGCCATCGCGGCGCTGAGTGCGGGCATGTCCAGCAGATCGGCCTGCACCAGGGTGAAGCGCGGATGGGCGCGCGCGCCGTCCAGAAAGCGCGGCATGCCGGTGGAGATGTTGTCGTAGCCCACCACCTGATGCCCCGCTGCCAGCAGGGCATCGGTCAGATTGCTGCCGATGAAGCCGGCCGCGCCGGTGACCAGGATTCGCATCGGCCGGTTACAGCACGAAGCCGGCACCGCGTGCATCATCGTGGAACATCTTCACCGTCTCCAGGCTGAACCGCAGCGGATCGCGGCCCAGCGTCGGCAGCTTGGCGATCAACTCGTTGGTCATGGTGATGACATGGCAGCCCACATCATGCGCCTGCACCGCGTTCAGCACCTCGCGCGGGGAGGCCCAGATCAGGCGCTGCTTCGGGAAGGGCCGCATGATGGCCACCGCCTCGCGCATGATGGGCACGGGGTCGATGCCGGCATCGGCGAGCCTTCCGGCAAAGACCGAGATGAAGGAGGGCACCACATCGCCCAGTGCCGCCGAGACCGCGCGAACCTGCTCCAGCGTGAACAGTGCCGTCACGTTGCATTGCACGCCAGCGGCGGCGAGCGGCGCCAGCAGCGGCACCACACTCTCGCCACGCGTGGTGGTGACCGGCAGCTTCACGAAGACATTGGCGCCCCAGCTGGCGATCAGCCGTGCCTGGCGGTCCATCTCGGGCAGGGTGTCGGCGATCACCTCGAAGCTGATCGGATAGGCCGGAAAGGTGCTGCACAATTCCTGGCCGAAGGCGGCGTAATCGGTCACGCCAGCCTTGCGCGTCAAGGACGGGTTGGTGGTGAAGCCCTTCACCAGCGGGTTCTTCGCGGCTTGCGCCATGGCGTTGCGATCCGCGCCATCGGCGTAGATCTCGACCTTGAGGTCATGGAGGGTCATCACGGAAAATCCTTGAGAATGATGGCAGCCGCCTGCGGCAGGTCGGCTGCTATGGCATCGGGGGGTTGGACGGGCGCGGCCTCGGCATAGAAGCGCTGGATGAAGATGGTCCGGCAGCCAGCGGCCTGACCGGCCGCGACATCGCGCCAGCGATCGCCCACCATCCAGCTGCGCGAGAGGTCGATGCCATGCGCGGCCGCCGCATCGGTCAGCATGCCGGGCCGGGGCTTGCGGCAATGGCATTGCTCGGCGTCGGCATGCGGGCACAGGCGCATCTCATCCAGGCCCGCCGCCTGCACCACGGATTGGTTGACCCAGTCCACGAATTCGCGCGGCGTGGTGCCGCGCGCTATGTCGGGCTGATTGGTGCAGCCGATCAGCATGAACCCCGCCGCACGCAGGCTCGCGCAGGCCTCCGGCACACCTGGCAGGATGGCGAATTCCTCACGCACACGCGGCGGGACTGGCCGGCGCGCGGCATCCAGCAGGGCCGCGTTCAGCACACCGTCGCGGTCCAGGAAGACCGCGCGCCTCACGGCACTGCCTGCTCCCATTTGGTGGCGGCCAACTTCAGCGTCGGGTGCGACACCAGCAGATGCCAGATGACGGCGCAGAGCCCCTCGGTGTGCGGCGTGATGCGCTCGGCGAAAAGCGGCGGGATCACCACCACCGCATCGCCCGCCGCCGCGGTGTACCCGCCATCGCGGCCGACGATGCCGGTAACCGCCGCACCCACGGATTTCGCCACATCGATCGCCGCCACGATATTGGCCGAGATGTTGCGCGCCTTGTCGCCGCCGCCCACCGAGAAGACCAGCAGCCCATCGGCGGGCCCGATGCGGCTGCCGCGCAGCCAGGCGGCGAAGGTGGTCTCCCAGCCTTCGTCATTGGTGCGCGCGGTCAGTTCGGAGACGTTGTCGGTCGGCGCATAGGCCTCGAAGCCGCAAAGCTTGCGGAAATCATTCACCGCATGGCCCGCATGACCGGCCGATCCGCCCACGCCCAGGATGAACAGGCGCCCGCCGCCGGCGCGGATGCCAGCCAGACGCGCCGCCACGCCTTCAATTGCCTGAGCATTGATATGGGCCAGCAATTGGGTCGTCTCAGCCAAGTATTCTGAAGCAAATTTCATGGCGTCGTGACTCCAACCCGCTTATGCTCAAACGGGTATGCCGGCACGAGCGGCACCGCAAGATCAGGCGCCCAGGGCGCTGGCTTCCCAAGCGCCCTGATTTGAGGCGTAACTCCGGCGCAGGCACCCACAATCGCTCCGGAAGGCATGGCATTGAAGCCCGCCCCAATTCTCGTCATCTCGCCCAGTCTCGCGGAATTGCACCTGCCCGATGCAGCAGGTCATGCCGCCTGGCACCTGGCCCGGCGCCTGCGCGCCGAGGGTGCGGATTGCAGCCTGCTGGTGCCCCGCGGCCCCGATGGCACAGAGAACATCACCGAGCATTGGGGGCAAATGATGCAGGCCGACATTCCCCTGCATGTCTTGCCCCAGCATGATGGGGCGGATGGCATGCTGGGCTGGCGCTGCGTCGAATGGCTGCGCGCCAGGCCCGCACCCGGGATGGTAGTCGTGATCGACCAGCGCGGCATTGGCGAGAGCCTGGGCGTGGCGCGGCGCATGGGGATGGTGCTCGCGGGCGTGCCGATCATCACGCTGGTCACCGGCGCCGCCGGCTGGGCGGCCACCGGGCAGGACACGGCCACGCCCTTCGAATTGCTGCGCGAGCATCGTGACATGGCCGGCATTGCCGCCGCCGATGCACGGCTGTTCATCCATCCCAGCCTCGCCCAATGGTGGGGCACGCGGGATGACAAGCCGGGCCTGGTCTGCGGCGCGCTGGGCGATGCCGGCACCGACCCGGCGCTGCCGGGCGAGCACCTGCTGCCCGTGCCGCCGCGCCATCCGCGCGCCGTCGCGCGCATCGCCGCCTGGCGGCAGGCGCATCCCGCCGCAGCCCTGCGCATCGGCATCCCGCGCAACATGCCGCAGCCCGGCCGGGACCCGATCATGGCCCTGTTCGAGGCGCTGGAGGGTGCGCATGCCGGCATCCGCCTGGGCCTGCCGCCCGAACCCGGCCGGCAGCGGCGCATGCTGCCCGCGGGCGCCACCATCCTGCTGGCCGATGCCGCCGATCTCGGCGAACCGCTGGTGCAGGACGCGCTGGCCGCGGGCCTCGCCGTGCTGGCGCCCGATGCCGATGGTGCATTGGCACCGCTGGCCGCAAGCCCACCGGTGCCCGCCCTGCTGCCCTTCCTGCGGTCCATCCAGGCGCCGCCACCGGCCGCGACCGAGGTCACCGGCCAGCCCCTGGTCTCGGTCTGCATCTCGCATTTCGACCGCCCCGCGCTGCTGGCGCAGACGCTGGACAGCCTGCGCGCCCAGACCTGGCCGCATCTGGAGGTGGTGCTGGTCGATGATGCCAGCCCCTCCCGCGCCACGCTGGAATTCCTCGATGCGCAGGAGGCGGATTTCGCTGCCCGCGGCTGGCGCATCATCCGCAACGAGCGCGAATTGTGGCAATCGGCCAGCCGCAACCTCGCCGCGCGGGAAAGCCGTGGCGACTTCATCCTGATCATGGATGACGACAACCTCGCCCATCCGCATGAGGTCGAGACCATGCTGCGCGCCCTGCAGAACACCGGCGCCGATGCGGCAGCCGCCCTGCAGGACCTCTTCGTGGGCGAGCATGACGCCCTGGCCGACCCCGACCCGATGCTGCCGCGCGTGGAGTTCTTCCCCAGCGGCGGCCCCGCGGATGTGGGGCTGGCCTGGAACATCTATGGCGATGTGAATGTGATGTTCCGCCGCGAGGCCTTCCTGGCGCTGGGCGGCTATACCGACGAGCCGGAGCTGGGCTGCGAGGATTACGAGCTGGGCGCGGCGCTCGTCGCCTCCGGCCGGCAGCTGCTGATCATCCCGCGGGCGCTCTACCTCTACCGCTTCTCCTCTGTGAACATGGCCAAGGGCATGAGCAATGAACGGCTCTACTGGTCGCATCGCCGCCCGCTACGTCCGCCCTCGGCGGGGCTGGCTGATGCCGCGCGCCGGGTGCTCGCCCTGGTGCATGGCGCGGAGCACGCCACCCTGCAGCGCCAGGGCTGGTCCTATTGGGCGGGCCGGCCGGAAAGCCGCCCGCTGCCCGAGGAGGGCATCGAGGACCCGAGCCTGCCGGGCGGGGATTTCCAGCTCTATGCTGCGGTGGTTGCGCTGCGCGCGGGCGATCCCGGCCCGGCGCTGCGCATGCTCGGGGCCGCGCGCGAGCCGCGGGCCCTGCGGCTGCTGCACCGCGCCGAAGCGCTTCAGGCCGCAGCACCATGAAGCACGTCGTCATCCTCTCCTGGCATGCCGCACCCGATCTGCGGGCCATGCCGGGACAGGAGCGCATGCTGGCCTTCTGGGCGGAAACCCTGGCCGAGAGCCTGCTCGGACAGGGCTGGCGCGTGACGCTGCTGCTGCCGCTGGAGGGCACGCCGCCGCTGCCGCATGAAACACCGCTCGGCCGCGCCCTGGCCCGCCAGGGTATCGGGCTGGAATTCGCGGCGGGCGGCGACCGGCTGGCCCGTGCCTGCGCCGTTGATGCCGCGCTCGCCGTGCTGAGCCCCGATGCGGTGCATGCGCCCGAAAGGCTCGGGCTGCTGGGTGTGGCGCTCTCGCGCCGTGCCGCGGGGCTCGCGCATCGGGGCGTGGCGATGACGCTGCACGCCCTCGGCCCGCTGCTTTTCCGGCTGGAGGAGGAAGGCCGCTTCGTCGACGAGCCTGAGGCGCTGGTGGTCGATGCCTGCGAACGCCAGGCGATGCGGCTCGCGGATGCGGTCAGCACCGCCAACCCCGACATCGCCGCCTGGATCGCCGCGCGCGAGGACGCGCCGGATGTGACGGTGACCGAGGCCGCGCTGCCCGAGATCCCACCCATCCCGGCCGGCCCACCGCGCGAACTGGTGATCCCCCTGCCGCTCTGCGGCGAGGCGGGGCTGGAATTCGCCGTCGCAGCCCTGGCGCGCGCCGCCGCCCGCCAGCCTTTCCCCCTGCCCGTGACCTTTCTGGGCGAGCCCGGCACGGTCACTCTGGGTGATGCCGCACAGGCGCTGCTGCCGCTCTCGGCCAGGCCCGGGCGCATCGCCTGGCGGGTGCAGCCGGCGGCCAGTTGGGCCGAGACGCGGGCGGCGCTGCACCGGCCGGGCGTGGTCGTGCTCTGCCCCGCCCGCCGCGCGGCACCGCCGGAATTGCTGGCCTTCTGCGCAGCCGCCGGCCAGCCAGTGCTGGCCACCCGCAGCCTGACCGCGGAGGCCGCTGCGCGCCGCTTCAGCCAGACCCATCTGCTCACGCGGGCCGAACGCCCGGCGGCGGCGGTGCTCGCACGCCTGCCGCAACTGCCGCCGATCGAGACCCCGCCCGAAGCGCCGCCAGCGCCGCACGCCCGCGCGCCGCGCCCAGCCGTGGCCGCCGATGCATCACTGACCGTCTTCGCCCCGGCCACAGCGGCAATGCGCGCCTCCCTGGCCGCGCAGGAACTGCCAGGCATCACCATCGCCGATGCGCCGGCCACCGAAGGGCTGGCGCAATGCCGCACGCGCTTCGCGGTACTGACAGGCGCGGCAACACGCCTGGCACCAGAAGCCCTGCGCGCCTTGCGCCAAATGGCGCTGGCCACCGGCGCGGCCGGCATCACCGCCTGGGACAGCGCCTCGCGCCCGCTGGGCGGCGGGGCGGATATCGCATTGCTGCGCCCTGCCCTGCTGCGGGGCCATCTGCTGCTGCTGGACCTGGCAGCCCTGCGCGCGGCCGGGGCCAAGGCGCATGGCGGGCCTGGCATGGCGGCGGAGCTGGCGGCCCAGCCCGGCGGCATCCTGGCGCTGCATGCGACGCTGGCCGAGGCCACCGCCCCCCCACCACCGCCCTGCCCGGCCAGCCTGCCCCTGCCCGCGCCGCTGCGGGGCGCGCAAAGGCTCGCGCTGCATATCGCGCAGGCCGTGCCGCCGGACGAGTTGGACATCGCCAATCGCGGCACCACGCACCACTTCAAGCTGCTCGGCCGCCGGCTGGACGCGCTGGGCGCCGAGGAAGCCGCGCGCGATGCCTGGGCGCATTACCTCGCGCTGGACGCCGATGATGGCGAGGCGCAGGACCGCCATGCCGCGCTGTGCCTGCGGCTGGATGGCCGCCTGTCCGACAGCCGCGCGCTGCTGGCCTTCGCGCGGGGACACGGCGCGCACACCCTTCCAGCTGCGGCGCATGAGGCGCTGGCCGCCGCCCGCCGCCGCGGCGTGGATGGCTGGGGGCTGCTGGTGGCCCTGGCGCCGCTGCTGGTCAAGCATCCGCTTTTTCCCCAGGCCCTGGCCGAGGCGCGGCGCCGCCTGCCGCATGGCACCGCCCCGCGCGAGCCGGCCATGCCCGATGCTGTGCGCGCGGCCTATGCCCGCGCCCTGTCCGGAGGTGCCACGTCATGACCGCGCTGCATGAATGGCTGGCCCAGGCCGCGCGCGGGCAAAGCTGGCTGCAACTGGGCGGGCTGGACCATGACGGGCTGTGCCTCACGCCGCATGCTCTGCGCGCCGGCGCGCGCCGCGCCTTCCATGCCGAAACCGAGGACTGGCCCGACGCGACCTGGGAGCGGCTGCTCGATGCCAGCCGCCCACATGAGGACCTGCTGACCACCCTGCGGCAGGACCCGCATGACGGTGCGGTGCTCGCCACCCGCGTGCCCATGGTGGATATCGCCTGCGTGGTGCAGCTGTTCCACCAGCGCGACCCCTATCAGGTGCTGCACAACATCGCCCGCCTGGCGCGCCGGCACCTGGTGGTGGCCAGCTGCGTGGTACCGCCCGATGCCGATGGGCTGCACCCGGGCGAACAGGTGGCGGGCAACACCCCCGATGACCCGCGCCTGCAAGCCGCCCGCCGCGTGCTGGAACGCCGCGGCCTGGACATCGTGCAGTTCCGCATCCCGCCACACGGCACCGATGCGCGCGGCCGGCCGCATTGGGACGGCATGTGGCACTGGTTCCAGACCGAACCCGCGCTGCTGGCGATGGTCGAGGCGCAGGGCTGGCATGTGACGCAGCGCCACGCTGTGTGGGGGGATATCGGCCTGGTGATGGTGGCCGAGCGGCGCTGAAGCGCCGCGTCTGTCAGCCCGGCTCCACCCGGATGTTGCGCTCCCGGATGACGCTGCCCCAGCGCTGCAGTTGGTCGGCCAGATAGGCGTCGAATTCCTCGGGCGTGCTGCCCGCCGCATCGAGACCCGCCGCGGCCATGCGCTGGATCACGCCTGGGTTGCCCAGCGCCTCGCGCACCGCGATGTTCAGGCGCTCGATCACCGGCCGCGGCGTGCCGGCCGGCGCCATGATGCTGCCCCAGGACTGCGCGGTGGCCTCGGGGAAGCCAGCCTCGGTGAAGGTCATCAATTCCGGGACCAGCGGGTTGCGGCGCGGCCCGCTCGCGCCCACCGCGCGGATCACGCCCTGGCGCACCTGCGCGATGGAACTCGCCGGCTGGTCCAGCATGACCTGGATGGTGCCGCTGATCAGGTCCGCCATGGCCGGCCCCGAGCCGCGATAGGGCACGTGCTCCATGCGCAGCCCGGCCACCGACATCAGCTTCTCGGTGAAGATATGGGTGCCGGTGCCCACGCCCGATGTGCCGAAGGCCAGCCGCCCCGGATTGGCACGCACATGGGCGATGAATTCCGACAGGTTGCGCGCCGGCACCGCGGGGTTGACCAGCAGCAGCAGGTCGGTGGTGAAGATCAGCGATATCGCGGCCAGGTCCCGGCGCGGGTCGATGTTGCGCATCAGCCCCAGATGCGGCGCGATAGACAGGCCCGTGGTGCCGACCACGATCGTGGTGCCATCGGGGGCGGCGCGGGCAGCGGCCTCGATGCCGATGGCGCCGCCCGCGCCGGTGCGGTTTTCCACCGCGACCGGCACGCCCAGCGTCTCCCCCATGCGTTCGGCAATGATGCGGCCGCCGACATCGGTGGAACCGCCGGGCGCGAAGGGCACGATCAGCCGGATCGGCCGGCTGGGCTGCCAGCCTTGGGCGAAAGCAGGCGCTGCGAGGCTCGACAATGCAAGGGTCCGGCGGGTGATCGGCATGGGGCTCTCCTGTCGCGGCAGAGAAGCACCGCGGGCAGCAACCGCGCAACCGCGGCATGGACGCAGCACCGCATGCCATGGCAATTGGGGGTATGCATTCGCGGATCTTCACCATGCTGCTGCTGGCCGCGCCGCTCCCGGCGC
>JAPLOK010000516.1 GCA_026400775.1 Alphaproteobacteria bacterium
ATCTGCGGGTCGGCGAAGACATCGGGCACCGTGTTGATCGGCCCGCAGGGCACGCCGGCCGGATCGAGCAGCGCGGTCAGTTCCGCGCGCGTGAAATCGCGGAAGCGCGCGGCCAGCAGCGGTGTCAGCTCGGCCTCGTTGCGGACGCGGTCGGCATTGCGGATGAAGTGCGGATCGGTCGCCCATTCCGCGCGGCCGATGGCCTCGCACAGCTTGACGAATTGCCCGTCATTGCCGACCGCGAGCACGACATGCCCATCGGCGGCGGGGAAGACATCCTGCGGCTGGATATTGGGGTGCCGGTTGCCCGCGCGATGCGGCACCTTCGCACCCACCAGCCAGTTCATCGCCTGGTTGGAGAGGAAGGCCGCCTGCACATCCAGCATGGCGAGATCGATCGTCTCACCCGTACCATCCCGTTCGCGCTTCGCGACGGCGGCGAGGATGGCGATGGCGGCGTACATCCCGGTCATCAGATCCACGATCGGCACGCCCACCTTCTGCGGCGTGCCGTCACGCTCGCCGGTCAGGCTCATCAGCCCGCCCATGGCCTGGATCATGAAGTCATAGGCGGCCTGGTCGGCGCGGGGTCCATCCTGGCCGAAGCCGGTGACGGAACAGCAGATGAGGCCGGGCTTCAAGGCGCGCAGGCTGGCGGAATCCAGCCCGTATTTCGCCAGGGCGCCGGCCTTGAAATTCTCCACCACCACGTCGCAGCGCAGCGCCAGTTCGCGCACCAGCGCCTGCCCCTCGGGCTGGGCGAGATCGATGGTGATCGAACGCTTGCCTCGATTGACCGAGAGGAAATACCCGGCCTCACGCGTGGGCGTGCCATCGGCGGCCTTGAGGAAGGGCGGGCCCCAGCCGCGCGTGTCATCGCCCTGGCCGGGGCGCTCCACCTTGATCACGTCGGCGCCGAGATCGGCCAGGATTTGCGTGGCCCAGGGCGCGGCCATGATGCGGCTGAGGTCGAGGATGCGCAGATGCGAGAGCGGACCGGCCATGGCCTCAGGCATCCACGATGCCGGTGGCCAGCATCGAGGGCCGCTCCGCGAAGCGCGCCTGCCAGGCGGAGAGCGCGGGGCAGCGCGCGCGCCAGCCCAGATCGGCGAAGCGGAAATCCATATAGGCACCGGCGATGGCGGTGGTGATCTGCGCGATGCCGGCCGGGCCGGCCGCCAGCGCCGGCGCCTCGGCCTCCAGCGCGGGCAGCAGCGCCTCGAGCTTGAGCGCGAAGGCATCCAGCAGCGCCTGCGAGGGCTGCGCGCGGTCGCGCTCATTGCGCCACAGGATCAGCATGTCGAGAAAACCATTGGCCAGGGCGTGGCGGCGCAGTTCGGTGAAGCGCGCCGCACCTGCCGCGGGGATCATCCGCCCGCCGCCCACCAGGCTGTCCAGATATTCGATGATCACCAGGCTGTCGTAGAGGATGGTGCCATCGGCCAGCACCAGTGTCGGGATCTTGCCGAGCGGATTCTCGGGCAGCAATCCCCGCGCCGGCTTCACCATGGCGACCACGGTGCGCACCGTCTCGATGCGGTCGGCCAGGCCCAGCTCATGCGCCGCGACCATCACCTTGCGCACGAAGGGCGAACGCGGGGACCAATGCAGCTTCATCTGGGCCATGGATGGAACGTCTCGCCTTGTGTTTGGACCGAAAGGTCAGTTATATGGGTTATACGGATCCCGCGCTTTCGTCCAGCCTCATTCGCGCGGGTTCCGGTCGGGGGAACGGAACCAGCATGCCCATCACCTATGAGGCCGTGAAAAGCCTCTCCGCGCAGCTCTACGACTGGTCGCTGCGGCGCGTGCCTGAAGACACCAAGCTCGGCCTCGCGCGGGCGCTGGAATCGGAGACCCATCACGGCGCACGGCAGGTGCTGACGATGATGCTGGGCAGCGCCAGGCGCGCGGAGAGCGAGGATCGCTTCATCTGCTCCGATGCCGGCGTGCCGGTCTATCACGTCACCATCGGCACGGCGGCACGGCTGGAAGGTGACATCAAGGCTGCCATCAGCGACGGCTTCGACGAACTGGTCGCCACCATCAAGCCGCCCTTGCTCAAGCATGTGACCAACCCGTTGACCAATGAGCGCGGCTATAAGGGCAAGGACATGCCGCTGGTCACATGGGATATGGCCGGTGGCGCCGATTGGGTGGAAATCCTCTGCCAGCCCAAGGCGCTGGGCTCCGGCCGCTGGGCGGCGCTGGAGACGTTTTCCTTCCCCAGCCTCGCGCAGATCGAGGAATATGTGATGAAGGTGGTGCTGCAGGCAGGCTCGCAGCATTGCCCGCCGGTGATCATCGGCGTGGGCATCGGCGGCAGCTTTGACGTGGCGGCACGCATCGCGAGCAAGGCGACGATGCGCCAGGTGGGCAGCACCAACCCCGAACCCGTACTCGCCGCCATGGAAGAACGCCTGCTGCGCGCGGTGAACGCGACCGGCTTCGGCCCGATGGGCACGGGCGGTGATACCACGGCGCTCGCGGTTCATGTGGATTACGCTTCGGGCCATGGCTACACGCCGGTCGCGGTCTGCTTCAATTGCTGGATCAACCGCCGCACCCGCGCACGATTGCACGCCGATGCCAGCGTGGAGCGGTTCGAATGAGCGCGCCCGCGACCGAAAGCTTCCGCCGCATCCGCATGCCGATGTCGCGCGAGGATGCCCGCAGCCTGCGTGCCGGCGATATGATCCTGCTGGATGGCGAGATCATCATCACCGCCGGCCTGCCCACCGTGCAGCGCCTCGTCGCCTGCGTGGAAGAAGGCCGCGAACCGCCGATCGCGCTGCATGGCGCATCGCTGTTCCACCTCGGCTCCTATTCGCAGGATGGCGCGGAGGGCGGGCTCGAGATCCTCTACATGAATCCCACCACCAGCACGCGATTCAACCCGCAGATGCCGGGGTTGATCCGGCATTTCGGACTGACGGCGGTGGGCGGCAAGGGCGGGCTGGATGCGGCCAGTGTCTCCGCCATGGCCGAGGTAGGCTGCGTCTATCTCTCCTTCCTCGGTGGCGGCGCGCCGCTGCACTCGGCCGCCATCACCGCCGTGCGGGAGGTCGCCTATCCCGACCTTGTCGCGCATTACCGCCTGGTGCGGCTGGCGGTGGAGGGGCTCGGCCCGGTCACGGTCGGCATTGATGCGCATGGCAACAGCCTGTTTGATACGCTGCAGGCCGAGGCGCAGGGGCGCATGGCGGGCATCCTGGAAGGCCTGGCGGCCAGTCGCGCCGAAGGTTTATTTTCGAAAATCTTGACATTTTCGACAATCCGCGCGAGCATCGGCCTATCAGATCCGCTTCGGGGGGAAGGATGATTCGCCAGCACGGACAGGCAGCACGCGCATGATCAACGTCAAGCGCCTGCGCCACCTCGCCCTCACCGTGACCGATATGGAACGGCAGCTCGACTATTATCGCGACATCATCGGCCTGGCCGAGATCGGACGCGAGAGGGACCGCGTCTTCCTGGCCAGCGAGGCGGGCCAGCTTTCCATCGTGCTGGAGCGTGGCGCGGTGCCGGGCCTCGCGCGGCTCGCCTTCGACCTGCCGGCCGAGCCCGACATCGCCGTGGTGGAACGCGCCCTGCTGGGCGCCGGGCTGCCGGCCCAGCGCTGCGCGGATGTGGCGCCGGGCTGCCCCGTAGCGCTGCGCTCATGTGATTCGGATGGCCGCGCGATTGAGCTGCATTTCGCCTTCCATGGTTATGACAACCGGCTGCCCGTGCCCGGCATCGCACCGCTGAAGCTCGGCCATGTCGCCTGCTTCGCGCCAGACCCGGCGGCGACGGCGGATTTCTTCACTGGCCGCTTGGGCTTTCGCGTCTCGGACTGGATCGAGGACCGCTTCGTCTTCCTGCGCTGCAACCACGAACACCACACGGTGAACTTCACCCGCGGTCCCGATGCGCGCATGCACCACATGGCCTTCGAATTGCGCGATGCCGGCCACATGCACCGCGCCGCCGATATCCTGGGCGGGCAGAAGGTGCCCATCCTCTGGGGACCGGTCCGCCATGGTCCTGGCCATAACGTGGCGATGTATCACCGCGACCCCGAAGGTAACGCGATCGAGCTGTTCCACAGCCTGGATGGCATGACCGATGAAGCTCTGGGCTTCTGGGACCCTCGCCCCTGGCACCGCGACCGCCCGCAGCGGCCCAAGACCTGGGTAGGGCTGCCGCGCGATGTCTGGGGCCTGCCGCCCTCGCAGGCGTTCCTGGAAATGCACCGGCTGCAACTGCCCGAGGACAAGGCCTGAGACCGCCCATGACCCCGGACGCCGCCACCATCCTTGCGCTGGAGGACCAGCGTTTCCAGGCGATGATCCGGCAGGATTTCGTCGCGCTGGACGCGCTGATCGCCGATGACCTGCGCTTCGTGCATTCCAACGGTGTGGTGGAGGACAAGGCCGAGTTCATCCGCAAGCTGCGTGACGGCGAGCGGCGCTACCTGCGATACGCGGCACTGGCCCGCGAGGTGCGGCAGGAGGGCGGCTTCAGCTTCGTCTTCGGCGAGGCGGATGCCGAGATCGCGCGCCCCGGCGGTGGAATCGCCACGCGGATGATCTATACGGCCATCTACCGCGATGCGCCTGAGCCGCGACTCTTCACCTGGCATTCGGTGAAGTCCACAGCCGCTTGAGCCGGCGCGAAGACGGGGTCACTCTCCCCGCATCCCAAGGAGTCTCCGCCCTCATGTCCGCCACGGCAGCCTCGAAGCGCGCCGCCCCGGCCGCCATCCTGATCAGCCAGACCGTCCTCAACCGTCTGCTCGCCGATATCCTGGACGGCCGCTTTGCCCCGGGCGCGCGGCTGCGCTTCGCGGAATTGCAGGCGGCCTACGAGGTGGGGGTGGGCACGCTGCGCGAAGCGCTGTCGCACCTCGCCTCGGTCGGCATGGTGGAGGTGGATGCCAATCGCGGCTATCGGGTGGCCCCCGTCTCCGAGGCCGATCTGCTGGATGTCTCCAGCCTGCTGATCGAGTTCGAGCAGCGCGCGATCCTCTCCTCGATCGAAAATGGCGACACGGCCTGGGAGGAAGCGGTGGTGCTGACCTTCCATCGGCTCCACGCCATCGAGTCTCGTCCGCGCGCCGAACGCGCCGCGCGCTTCAAGGAATGGGTGGCGCTGCACCGGGATTTCCACCACGCGCTGGTCTCGGCCTGCGGGTCGCGCTGGCTGCTGCACATGCGCGGGCTGCTCTACGACCATATGGAGCGTTATCGGCTGCTGTCGCAGCGCCACCGCCCGCAAGGCCCAGGGCGGCTCGCGGAGCATGAAGCGATCAAGCAGGCCGCATTGGAACGGCGCGGCCCGGAGGCGGCGGAACTGCTGCGCCGCCAGCTACAATGGACGGTGGACAATGTGCGCCTCTACGCACCGCAATTCATCGGACGGCCCGAGGGCTGAGCGAAACATCGAATATCTTGAAAGTTTCGAAAATCTTGCCATGATGCCGCTGGGAACAGGAACGGCAGGACATGGACAGCGACATCACCTTCACCTCCGACGGGCTCACGCTGGCCGGCAGCCTGCATGTGCCGGATGGCCGCGCACCGGATCAGAGGCTGCCCGCGGTGATCGTCCTGCACGGCTTCATCGGCGCCAAGGACAATTCCTATTCCGAGGTCGTCAGCCGGCTGATGGAAAGCTGGGGTTATGTGGTGCTGCGCATCGATTTCCGCGGCTGCGGCAAGAGCGAGGGCCAGCGTGGCTATGTGCTGTGCCATGACCAGGTGGCCGATGCGCGCAACGCCATGACCTGGCTGGCGCAGCGGCCGGAGGTGGACCCCACGCGCATCGCCGTGCTCGGCCATTCCTTCGGCGCCGCCATCGCCGCCTATACCGCCAGCACCGACACGCGCTTCGCCGCCGCCATCATCTCCTGCGGCTGGGGCCATGGCGAACGCAAGTTCCGCGGCCAGCACCCCACGCCCGAAGCCTGGGAGAAGTTCACCAACCTGCTGGCCGAAGGCCG
>JAPLOK010000372.1 GCA_026400775.1 Alphaproteobacteria bacterium
CTGCCGCCGTGCTGTCCTGCACCAAGCGTATCAAGGTGGGTTTCGCGGTGGCGCAGGTGTCGCTGCATCACCCGACGCGGCTGGCCGAGCAGATGTCGCTGCTGGATAACATCGGGCGTGGCCGCGTGATCGTGGGGTTGGGCCGCGGCACGGCCTATAATGTCTACGAATACCAGGGCTATGGCATCCCGGCCGAGGAGGCGCTGGAGCGCTACGAGGAGGCCGAGCAGATCATACTGCGCGCCTGGACCAGCCCCGATGGCTTCGAGCACCAGGGGAAATTCTGGCAGATCCGCATGCCGCATTTCCGCCCGCAGCCCTTCACCCAGCCGCACCCCTATCTGATCCGCGCGGCGAGCAGCGAGGACGGCGCGCTGCACCTTGCACGCCGCGGCGTGCCCTTCCTGATGAATGTGCAATCGCTGGAGACCACGGCCACGCGGCTTGCCGCCTATCAGCGCGCGATGGCCGAAAGCGGCTTCGACGCGGCCCATATCGCCCGCTGCATGAATGAGAGCTGGGTCTGGCGCAATGTCGTGGTGGCCGAGACGGATGCGCAGGCGCGTGACATCGCGATCCCGGCCTTCGAGGCGATGCAGGCGCATCGCAAGGCGTTGCGCGAGCGCATCTATGCCGAGCAGGGCGTGATCATGAAAAAGGAAACCGCGCCGCCCGCGCGCGTGAACCCCGAACACGCGCTGATCTGCGGCAGCCCCGAGACGGTGGCCGCCCGCATGGCCGAGATCGACGCGACCGGCGTGGGCGGCGTGATCTGCGCCTTCCGCCTGGGCCCGATGAATGCGGCGGTGACGCAGCGCAGCATCCGCCTGTTCATGGAGCGCGTGGCGCCGCGCTTCCAGGCGCCGGTAGCCGCCGCCGCGGAGTGATCAATCCACGATGAACAGCGTCGCACCGGTGGCGGTGCGGCTGCGATGCGGCGCGTCCCCGAAATCGGAGACGTGATAGCTGGTGCCGGGTTTCATCACGAATTCGCGGCCATCGCGCAATTCGCTGATCATCTCGCCGGCCAGCACCAGCAGCACATGGCCGCGGTCGCACCAATGATCGGCCAGGTAGCCGGGCGAGTATTCGACCATGCGGATGCGCGCATCGCCCATCATCACCGTGCGCCAGGTGGCGTGGCCGGTCTCGCCCGGGTGCTGCGTGGCGGGCACGGCGGACCCGTCGGTGACAGTGAAGGCATGGGCGGGGAGTTGCATGGGGCAGGCTCCGTGGAAATGACGGTCAGCGCACAAGAAAACGCTGCGCTGTGCAAGCATGGCCGTTATTCCTGGGCCAGCCGCGCGCCCACCCATGGGCCAGGCCATTCACTCCAGGATCTCTTCGACCTCGCCCAGCGTCCCGAACAGGTAATGCGGGCGCGGCTTGGCGGGCGTCCAATCCGGATCCTCGAAGCCTAGCATCTTGCCCGGGTTCATCAGCCCCTTCGGATCGGCCTCGCGCTTGAAGGCTGCCTGGCCGGCATCGACGCGCTTCATCCCGCCTTCCTCCAGCGTGAAGACATGCGGGTTGAAGATGGGCGCGCCGGCCGCGTCATGGATGGCGATGATCTCGGCGAGCCGCGCCTCAGTGGTATATTTCACCAATTGCAGGCCGAAGCACACCACATCGCCGCCATAGCGCACGAATTCGAGGTGCATCGGCACCTCGTCACCGAACTGCGCCACCATCTTTTCGATCAGTACGAAGTGGTTAGGCGGCGGAAACAGCGTCTGCAGATAGGTGTAGGAACGGTCGGTCTTCAGCACCTGAAGCGTGGTGTGGTTCCAGCTGTGCTCATAGAGCGGCACCGCCGCCTTCTCGGTTTCGCAGCGATGAAGTTCGCGCCCGCCCATCCGCGCAACCATGGGCGCCACCACCTCGATGTATTCGGGCGCCAGCATGCCCAGCACGACATGCATCCCCTCCGGGATCACGCCCTCGAGCGCCTTGAAATGCCGCTGCGGGATGGGTGCGGCCACGACGCAGGCCAGCTTCTTCACCACGCCGTCACTCGCCACCAGTGCCTCGGCGAAACGCGCTGCTTCCAGCAGCTTCGGGAAGGCCCAGAGCAGGTCCACCCAGTCATGCGCGGGTGCCAGCGGCATTTCGAGTTCGGTGATGACGCCGTTGGTGCCATAGGCGTGGTTCACGCGCGCGATGTCATCGCCGCGCAACTCCAGCACGCGCGGCTCCGCCTCCATGGTCAGCACGCGCAGGCCCAGTACATTTCCGGGCTCGCGCAGCATGCCATAGGTGCAGCTGCCGATGCCCGAGGAACCGCCGGCGATGAAGCCGCCGATCGTCGCCGTGCGCTTGGTGCTGGGGTGGAAGCGCAACTCGCCGCCCACGGCCGCGCGGGTGTGGCGGTCGATATCGATCAGCTTGGCGCCGGCCTGGATGCGTGTTCGGCCGGGCTTGCACCACAGCACCTGGTCCAGCCGCGACAGCTCGAGCACCACGCCGCCCTGCAAGGGCATGGCCTGGCCGTAATTGCCGGTGCCCGCGCCGCGCGGCGTGAGCGGGATGTCGCGCGCGAAGCAGGCGCGCATCACCTGGCGCACCTCCTCCTCGGTGCGGGGCAGGGCGATGACATCGGCGCAGGCATTGTTCAGCTGCGCCTTGAGCACCGGCGAATACCAGAAGAAGTCGCGCGATTTCTGCCGCACCATGGCCGGATCGGTGATCCATTCGATCTGCGGCAGCTCCGCGATCAGTGCGGCGATGTCAGGTTTCTGCACGTTCGAAATCTCTCATCTTCCCGGGGTTCAACAGGCCCAGCGGGTCCACCCGCTGCTTGAACCCCAATTGGTCGCCAGGCACGCGGCGATAACCGCTGCCTTCCTCGATCGTGAAGACATGCGGGTTGGCGATGCCGATGCCGATGGCCTCGAAGCCGGCCATGATCTCCGTCAGGCGCGCCGCGTCGCGCCAGCGGATGACGGGCAGTGCTGTCATCGTCGTCCGGCCGCCGAAGCGCACGCATTCGGTGTGCATCCAGACCTCGTCGGGGAACAGCGCGGTCGCGGCCTCCACCGCTTCCACCGTGCCTTCGAAGGGGAAGCGGCATTGCAGGTAGGTCACGCCGCGATCCTGCTTCAGCACCTGCAAGGTCGTGTGGTTCCAGCAATATTCGTAGAAGGGCGTCGCATCCGGATCGCGCTCGGCGGCGACCGTATCCTGCTCGGCGACCAGCGCGCCGCCATGCTCCCGTGCCAGGTCGCGCAGCGCGACCATGCCCGCGGGCGTGACCATGGCCAGCACCAGCGCGGCGCCTTGCGGCACGGCGGGCGCGATCGCCTTGAAGAAGGGCACGAGAACCGGCTGGAAGGTCGCGCACATCTTCTTCGCGATACCA